>JABWAJ010000542.1 GCA_013361075.1 Saprospiraceae bacterium
CGGGAGGTTGTTTTGGGGTAATGCTATTGCTTTACAAATTTTTTCGCGCCCAATACCTTGCCATTTTTCATGCAGTGCAGGATATATAAACCTGCGGGCCAATCTGTTGCCTGCATAGGAAGCGATGCACCAGCCAATTCTTTTTGGACGTCCACCACCACTCGCCCCCGCGCATCGAATACACGTACCTGAACCCGGCCAGACAATTGTGGGGTGAAACGAAGCTCCAATTCGTCTGAAACGGGGTTGGGGGAAAGCTTTAGTTGGGGCGTAAGCAAAGTGGGCCCCTCGGTGGGGGTGGGTGAGAATTGATTACAGGGAACTTCGCCTCTGAAATTGAAGATGCCGTGGGTCGGGGATTCATAACAGTTGAAGCTAACTACAAAGGAATTGATTAATGCTCCGCATGGATGTCTGGAGGCAAAATACATAATGTGGAAATTTCCAATGCCTTCATAAATAATGCTGCCAGTACGAAACGGGGTACCCCAATCCCAGGGATATTCCCAGCTTACGTGTTGGGTACGGACTTGCACGCCGTTGATTTCCGTAATGGAAATGGAGTCTACGAGCACCACAATGGAGTCTGGTTCTCCACAAAGAGTTGAACAAATTGGCATCACCCAAGATTCACCCGGGCCTTTGTTGAAATCATACAACATACTGAAATCCTGAGCTTCATAATTGTAAAAATATACACGCCCATCTTCTTCGTAGGTAAACTCCATTCCGTAGCAGTACGCCCCCAACACAAAAGTATTTGAAAAACGTTTGCAATTTTTACCTGCTATTATCGTGTCGCCGGTTACCTCCGCGATTTCTACATCGCAGCCAAGCGATTCGTCACAGAATGCATAATAATACTTCGCCCCCACCGGCGCCCACTCCAATTGTGCGTTTGTGGAGATAAAGCCCAAAACTGCAAAACAGAGTAAAGCGATTTTTTTCATGATGGTATTTTTTTGGTTGTTGAATCAAGTATTTATGATCAAATATAAGGAATCCATCAATGCGATTTTAAATAATTTAAATATTGATAATGAGGGCTTTGTATTCTGTCTTTCAAAAGACAAAGTACCTCGGAATGTATAGAAAAATAGGCTGAACCTTCCACCCGGATTGGTCTTGAATATCTGTTGGCGCTGGATAAAAATCACTATTTTTGCGCTCCTAATCAAGTAAAATCAACCATGACGCCATTCCAGCAAGCAATACTCGAAGGCATCCCAGCCGAATTGCCCAAGGCCCTGTTCTACGATCATTCAGTCGCCCATGCGCCACAGCGCGTCATCGAAGGAGTGTTGTCGGAAAAAGAAAAAGTGCTGGCCATTCAGAATGCCCTGCGTTATTTTCATCCCAAACACCACGCCGTACTGGCGCCTGAATTTGCAGAGGAACTGAAGCAATACGGTCGAATTTACATGCACCGGTTCCGGCCAAGCTACCCCATGCACGCCCGCCCGATTCAGGAATACCCGCACCGCTCCAAACAAGCTGCCGCCATCATGCTGATGGTGCAGAACAACCTCGATCCCAAAGTGGCGAAATACCCGCACGAACTCATCACCTACGGCGGCAACGGGGCGGTTTTCCAAAACTGGGCGCAATACCGCCTCACGATGAAGTATTTGGCGGAAATGACCGACGAGCAAACGCTGGTGATGTATTCCGGCCATCCGCTGGGTTTGTTTCCATCGCACAAAGACGCGCCGCGCGTGGTGGTCACCAACGGCATGATGATTCCGAATTATTCCAAAAAAGAAGACTGGAATAAATACAACGCGCTGGGTGTCACCCAATACGGCCAAATGACCGCCGGCTCGTTTATGTACATTGGGCCACAGGGCATTGTGCACGGCACCACCATTACCCTGTTGAATGCGGGTCGGAAAATGGGCCTGGGCAATGACGACCTGCGCGGAAAAGTTTATGTCACCTCCGGCCTCGGTGGCATGTCGGGCGCGCAGTCGCTGGCCGCCGGGATCACCGGCGCAGTGGGCGTCATTGCCGAAGTGGAGGACGATGCTGTGCGGCAGCGCGTAGCCGATGGGTATGTGAAACAGGAAAACGTTTATACAGACCTTGGGCAACTGATCAGCCGGATTGAATCCTGCCGCCGGAAAGAAGAAGGCATTGCGCTCATCTACCATGGCAATATTGTGGATTTGTGGGAACGCCTGGTAAAAGACAAGGTGAAGATTGAATTAGGCTCCGACCAAACCTCCCTGCACAACATCCACGACCTGGGTTACTGCCCGGCCGGGTACACTTTTGCGGAAGCCAAACGCCTGTTGATGCGGGATTCTCTGCGGTTTATGGCGGAAGTCAGAGATACCCTGCGCCGCCACGTGCGCGCCATCAACACCATGACTGAACGCGGGATGTATTTCTGGGATTACGGCAATGCTTTCCTCAAGGAAGCCGGCAATGCTGGTGCCGACATCTGGCGCAACCAGGCAGAAGATGCGTACAAATATCCTTCTTATGTCGAGGACATCATGGGACCGATGTGCTTCGATTACGGTTTCGGGCCTTTCCGCTGGGTGTGCACTTCCGGTCTTGATGCCGATTTGCACAAAACGGACCTGATTGCTACGGAAGTACTTTCGGAAATGCTGCAATACGCCCCGGAAGCCATCAAACCACAACTTAAAGACAACCTGAACTGGATTGTTTCGGCACAGGACAACATTCCGGTGGTTGGTTCCCGTTCGCGCATTCTTTATGCCGACGCCGACGGGCGCATCCGCATCGCGCGGGCCTTTAACGAAGCCATTGCCCGGGGAACACTCACTGCGCCAGTGGTGCTGGGCCGCGACCACCACGATGTTTCCGGAACGGATTCCCCTTATCGGGAAACCGCCAACATCTACGACGGTTCGCGTTTCACTGCCGATATGGCCGTACACAACGTGATCGGCGATGCCTTCCGCGGCGCCACCTGGGTGTCGCTGCACAACGGCGGCGGCGTAGGCTGGGGTGAAGTCATCAACGGCGGTTTCGGCATGGTGCTCGACGGAACGCCGGAGGCCGAGCGACGGTTGGAATCCATGCTGCACTGGGATGTAAACAATGGCATTGCCCGCCGTTCGTGGGCCCGGAACGAAGGCGCCGTATTTGCGGCCAAAAGGGCGATGGAGGCGAACCCGATGTTGCAGATTACCCTGCCGTACCTGGCGGATGAAGGGTTGGTGGAAAGCGCATTGAATTCGAATTAGGCGGTTTCAACTTCACTTTGGCGGGTTTCAACGACGAAAATTGGAAGACGGGCGGATTGGACGCAGTTTTGGTGCATCAAATTCATCAAAAGAGCTTATTCGGGAGTCCCGAACAGGCTCTAAAAACCTGACAACATGAATAAGCATCAAAGATTTGCCATCGTCCTGACCGGTTTGCTCCTGATCCTGATCAACGGCTGCATCCCGTCCATCCATCCCCTTTACACCAAAGACAAATTGGTGACGGTAAAGGAATTGTCCGGCACCTGGTCGGATGCTCCGGGCGATATCAGCTTCAACAAAAAACAGAAAATCGGGGGGCAGGAAAAGGACATGCAGGTGACCATTTACAAGCAGGAAGAAGACCGCCCGGAAATCTGGAAATTTAGTGCAAAGGACGACAAGCAATACCTACTCGTTCATACCGACAAAGAAGGCCGCACTGCTGCTTTTGACATACATGTGGTGAAACTCGGGGACAACCTCTTCATGGATTTTTATCCCGGCGATTTGCCGGAAGAAGAAAAAGGTATTGGCGGTTTTTTGAGCGGATCAGGGGAGCTAAACGACCTGCAGGAGCTTCAATTTTACCCGGTACACATCTTTGCTAAACTGGAAATTAGTCAAAAAGAACTGAAAATCAGCATGTTTGAGCCTGATTTTTTGAAAAAACTGCTGGAGCGGCAACAAATCCGCATCAAGCATGAAAAGAC
>JABWAJ010000543.1 GCA_013361075.1 Saprospiraceae bacterium
AGGACGGCCGGCCGGTTCGGGTGCAGTTTAATATGCCGGTTAAGTTTAAGCTGGAAGATCAAAAAGGGAAGTAAGCAGGGGGCAAATTTACCCCTTGCCAACTTGCCCTTTGCCAACTTATCCTTCGAACGCCGGCGCAAATTCCGTTTTCGCAAAATCAGCCAGCGTTGTCGGCGTTGTGTATTCGGCTTTGCGGGCATAATCGCTGAGCAGGATGCCATCGTTGGTGGCGCGGCTGAATTGGATGTATCCCTCTGCTACGCTGGCGCCAATGCCAACCTGTAACATGCCGTTGTAGGCGTCTTCATATGAAAATGTAACCCAGGGCAGTTCGGGTTTGCCAATGGCATTGCCCAGTATCGTGGTCGCTTCCACCATCGTCAGGTCTTCAGCACCGGCTGCATAAACGTGTGAATGGCCTTTGAAATCCAGCGCCAGCAAGTGCTTCGCCACGGCGTCACCAATGTCGTTGGTGTGTACAATCGGCGTTTTGATGTCGCCATTAATCGGGAAACCGCCATTGATGCCCATGCCCTTGATGAGGCCGATGTTGCCTAAAAAGTTTTGCATGAAAAATCCGGCGCGCAGGTGGAGTACGCTGGCATTTGGTACTTCAGCAGCCAGTTTTTGCTCGAAATCGTACAAACCGCCCACGACACCCGTTTCCGGACTGTGTGCGCCGATGCTCGACAATGTCACAACATAAGGAACGGCTGCTTCCCGTATGGCCGTGGTAAGCGCCGTGGCAAGTGTGTTTTGATAGGCACGGAAATCGGCTGCACCAAAATTGGGGGGGATTAATGCATAAACGCCGGTTGCACCCTTGAATGTTTGAGTCAGAAACGCAGCATCCGACAAATCCCCGATGGCAGCGCGGGCACCTTTGGCTACCAGGCCGGCTAAGCGGTCTGCACTGCGGCCAATGACAATTACTTCTTTACCGGCTTCCAATAATTTTAAAGCGGCGCGTTCGCCTGTATGCCCGGAGGCTCCTGTGATGACGTACATGATCTTGTTGATTTATATGATGAATATTGGTGAACATACATACAAGTTGGTATGTTTTTGGGGCAAAAAAAAAGAATGATTTTGAATGGGGTGTACATTGCGTTTTGTTTTTTTGGGCGACCGCCTGTTGTTTTTTTTGGGCGACCGCCTGCCGTTTTTTTGGGCGACCGCCTGTTGTTTTTTTTGGGCGACCGCCTGTTGTTTTTTTTGGGCGACCGCCTGTTGTTTTTTTGGGCGACCGCCTGCCGTTTTTTTGGGCGACCGCCTGTTGTTTTTTTTGGGCGACCGCCTGTTGTTTTTTTGGGCGACCGCCTGCCGTTTTTTTGGGCGACCGCAAGGGTCGCCCCTACAGGGCGCGCAATGTCGTGATCAACTCATCCAATGCAGCATCAAACGCGGCTTTGTGCTGCATGGATTTGCCTACGCTGAAACTACCTTCCATGGCAGCCAATACGAAGTAGGCGTAGCTTTTGGGGTCAATGGTTCGATTCAGCAATCCTTTGTCAACTGCGCGTTGCAAGGCTCGTGCGATGGCACCGTGCATCACATCCATAATGGCTTGCAAGCGGGTGCGGAACCCTTCATCCAGCGGTGCCATTTCATTGATGAGGTTGTTGAGCGGGCAACCCAGCAGGCAGCCCTGTTCGCCCGTGCCTGAGCGGATGTATTCAAGGCACCACACGATGCCTTCCACCGGATGGCCCTGGTAATGATCCAGTTGCCGCCATAGGCCGGTGTAGCGCGGACCGATGATTTCGTCCACTACGGCATAGCCTAAATCCAGTTTGCTGGGAAAATAGTGATAAAATGCGCCTTTGGTAATGCCCAACTCGCTGATTACTTTGTCCGGACGAACCCCCTGGAAGCCGTGGCGGTGCATGGCTTCGTAGTTTTTTTCCAGGATATTGCGACGGGTATCAACCATGGCACAAAGATGGACATACTAATTGGTATGTGCAAGAGATTTTCGATTTTTTTTTTGTTGCTAAAATTGAGTTTGGGATTAAATGCCTGAAAACGAATTCTTTTGAATGCGAGATTAACCTCCTGCGCACTCGGGGTGAGACGATTTACTATCGTGAATCTTCGATTTCCCGCGAAGGGCGCAAAGCAGAATGCCATACTTAGGGTACTTGTCACTTTTTTTAATCGCCGCATTAAGCAGAAGAACCAAAACCTCGTAATCTATGAAGCGCCTGTTGATTGTATTGGCGACTGCTTTGTTCCTTTCCGGTCTTAATGGACAATCAAACGCCGTTGAAATAACCCGCCAGCTTAAAACCGTAACCGTTTATCCGGGCATGGCGCGGCTGGAATACATTGGAACCTTGTCATTATCAGCAGGGGCAAACGCCGTAGCGCTGAAGAATTTACCTTCAGAACTGCAGTTTGGGTCGGTCCAATTCAAATTATTGGATGCTACGGTAAGCATTGACGAAATTTCGATACGCACCGATCGGCTTCAATCAAAAACAGTCAGTCAGGAGATTGTGCGCCTGAAGCAACAACGGGATAGTTTACAAAAAGTACTGAATTGGGCCATTCAGCAAAAGGAGATTCTGGAGAGTGCAGAAAAACTGCTGAATGCCAACCAGCAGGTTTCTACCCAGCAAGTAGGCGTAACGCCGGGTACAGTACAGCAATTTCTGACGTATTATCGGGAGGAACTGACGCGGATCCGTCGAGAACGAACCGATAACAACGAAACACTAAACAAGACCCAGGAAACCTTGACTGCTGTTCAGAACCAAATCGCCGAACTGAGCGGCAATGCTTCGGATTGGGGCTTCGAGCTCCGCACCCTCTTGCGCACCCAGAAAGCTACCCGTGTGGAATATTCCCTGTCGTTGATGACCAGCAGCGCTGACTGGACTCCTGTTTATTTTATCCATGCTACTACGCTGGACGCTCCGTTGAAAGTAATTTTTCGGGCGAAAGTCAGTCAAAATACCGGCGAAGACTGGAGCAACGTCAAACTCGTCCTGTCTACCGCCCAGCCTGCATTAGACAATACGCAGCCAACAATGGAGCCGCGTTATGTTTATTTCCAGCGGGCCATGATGGATACGGTCATGACTTTTGATCCGGTCGCTTATAACGATGCCGTTCAAGTTGTACGAAACGAACCCGAGGAGGAAGTCTGGAGTGAATCAGCTTTCAATTTGACTAGTTCAACATACACCTTAAGTGCCAATCAGACCATTCTTTCGGATGCTCAGGAGCACTACGTCACCATACGGGAGTTGAGCATTCCAGCAAAAATGACGCATTACGCCGTGCCCCGGTCTTCGCCTTATGTCTATCTGCTGGCAGAAATTATCAACAACAGCGAATACGACCTGCTGCCTGGAGTTGCCCGGATTTTTATCGAAAACACCTATGTGGCTGGGGTAGATCTGAATGTAAAATCCATTGCTGACACCATACAGATTTCACTTGGCATAGACCAGGGGGTGGTCATGAAACGTGAACGCCGCGATTTTGGCGCCAGCCAGTGGTTAGGAACTTATCGTCAGGAGACATACGATTTTGCCATCAGCCTGCGCAACAACAAAACGGTGCCCATCGAAGTAAAACTACTGGATCAGATTCCACTTTCCACAGATAAACAAATCGAAGTCAGTTTATTGAAAAAAGACGATGCAGATTACGATGAAGCTAACGGCGCGCTTTCCTGGCGGGTACGCTGTGCTCCGGGAAGTACTGAAACGAGGAGTTTTTCCTATCGGATTAAGTTTCCTAAAGACGAAAAAGTTGCGGGAAAATGGTGACTTTGTAATTATTTTCACTGCCGGGCAACCCTTTATCCATTTTTGCCGAACTTATTGAAAGACGGAAAGGGAATATGGCATCGTGGCATTGAGGTAACATTCCTGTTCAGGAGCTTTTTTTTCCTGTTCAGAAAAAAAGAGATTTTTG
>JABWAJ010000544.1 GCA_013361075.1 Saprospiraceae bacterium
CCGGTTTATTCCCAGGGGTATTAACCAAATGAAATACAATGGGTATGGTAAAGGTGTCAAGCGTTCCTTGTTGCCGAAAATCCACCGTCCATCGCTCGGCAGCTGAGCGCGCAGCCATTACGCCCGGATGATCAGCCTGCATTTTGGCCATGTATTGTTGTGTACCGAAACGCCGTTCAGGTGTGCGTTGAGCAACAAGAATCACTGAACAAAGCAGGAAAAAGTATGATACAAAATATTTTTTCATGATCAAAAGTTTAGCTCAGTTATTGTCGGTGTGGCACCTCAGCCAACAGGATGCGTGCCACACCTTACAACCCTGACTATTAAAAAATTCTTTTACAAAATCGTTTACCTTTTCATGAAGAACAGGAAACATGCTAATTATTAATTAACTCTTAGGTCTCGCCTGATGATCTTAATGTCAGTGCTCATCCTGGGAGGGTTCATTTGATCAGGGATTATAGAGGCCGCTGGCTTTGGTCTTAAAACATCAAATGAAGCCTGACTGGCGTTTTCAGTGGTTTCTCCAACCAATTCAGAGACTCCGACACTTGCATTATTGACTTGTCTTGCTGTTGAGGCCAGATCCTTTGCTTCTTTTGCCGTTTTCTGTCTACCTGCACTAAGCGGATCATTGGCCGCAATTTTTGCCGCTCTCGTTGCGTCTTTTTGAAAAGGTTTTGCGTTCACTGAAAAGTCAGCAGATCTAGATACGTTTCCACCTATTTGAGAGCCTAAAACATCCGTAAATGTTTTGACGGCGTCTATTTTATCCCCATCAATCGCTTGTTTTGCAACTGATTCTGCACCATCGACTGCAAGTTGTTTAATAACTGTCGCACTTGCCCTGGCTGTATTAGCGCTATTCGATATCCCTAATGAGACTGCACTGGCCGTTCCTGAAGTCAAAATTTTCCAGCCGTTTATATCATGGGTCAATGCCGATTTAAAATCATGCCCATTGGTCATATTTGTAGCCACCTGGGTACCGTATTCAACCAATGCACCAACGACAAAAGCAATACACTGAGCACAAGGAATATTGCCGTCAGGGTCATTCAGTTTTACCGGACTGTTCCATCCATATTGGTATGGGGATAACCCAACCTGTGCCGGATGATCTGAAAGTTTATCCACGCTCCACCACCGGCCTACAGTTGGGTCATACCACCTTGCACCATAATCATTCCAGTTCAATCCGAAATCATTGTTGTACTCTTTGCCATTGTATTGATAGCGGTTGTCCAGAGCGGCATCATTGATCCAGGGGCCTTCCATGTTCATGCCAAACGGGTAATAATGGTTTTCCTGGAGTATCTCATTGGTGGTGCTGTTGTTCGTCACATCCACTTTGCCATTTGCATTTTTATCCGTGTAACTGATCCGAACATTGCCGAGGTGGTCCCGGATGGAGTATTCGTAACGCAATACTTCCGTGGTGGAAGAGGCAGTGACATTGGTATTAAACACCCGCCCTTCCGGATGGGCAATAGACTCCAGGGTAATGGGCTTTATCAGAGTTGTGCGGTATTCTATCCCGTTTACATAATCCTGAATGTATTGATACAAGCCTCCGATATTAACGGTTTTTCTCAATTTTTTCCCAGAGGCGTCGTACAGCAACACGATACTTTTTCCGCCTGCAAACGTAATCGTTTCCGGGAGGTTGAGATATTTGTTGTACACAATGGACGTAATGCCCTTATAAGGATCGGCATTGAGGTTTCCCTGGCCATCATAGCCAAAAACCGCTCCGGCAGCCGCACCCGCAGTATTGTTCCATCCATAGGCTTTCGAAGCGGCGGGGGCGGCATCCGTAATGGATTGCAGTTTATTGCTGGTGGGAGTAATGGCATAAATGAGGCTGTCAATCTGCCCGTTTTGCCAGCAGGTGGACGGCATGTATTTGCCATTGCGGACTAAAGTGGTAATGTTTCCGCGCAGGTCATAATTCAGTTTTTCCCGGTAAGCATTGAGCGTATTTTTTGTGGCGTTTGCATCGCTGAAGTCATTGTAAGCAGCCTGATCCATCCGGTCAAGGAAATCGTAGCTAAGTGCATAAGCCTGCCGCTCCCGCCCGCGGGTGCGCCACACAACCTGAGCAATATTGCCATTCGACTGAGCAGTGCCCGGCAGTCCTGTTTGCAGGGAATTGTAAAACAGCCCGATGTAAAACAAATCATTGTTGTCCGGCGTACTGCTGCTGCCACTGGGGTCGGGGTTCGGAGATACCTGCGTGCCGGGGCAACTTACCAGTGCAGTGCTGTTTACGTTGAGGATCACATTGTTCATGTTGGTCAGCCAACCGTTGTTGTTGTAG
Source organism: Saprospiraceae bacterium (assembly GCA_013361075.1). Taxonomy (GTDB): domain Bacteria; phylum Bacteroidota; class Bacteroidia; order Chitinophagales; family Saprospiraceae; genus JABWAJ01. The sequence continues at coordinate 2,324 of JABWAJ010000544.1, forward strand.
CCGAAATCGAGGCTTTGCAAGGGCTGTGTTGCTCCCGGTGTTTTGCCAACATTGTTTTCTTTAATGCGATCCAGTACATCATAACTTAATTCACTGATCGTCGTAAAAGAGCCGCTCCCCGGCGCTCCGAGCAGGTGTTTGTGCGTCTTCAGGCGCCCCCAGTGGTCATAGGTATGTTCCTGGCTAATCGTACGCGAAACGGCACCGTTGGAGGTTATCCTGTTTTCTGCCAACAGGTTTCCGGCCCAGTCATAGGCTGTAAAATTATTTATTTCAGTACCTAATACAGAGGTAATATGGTTATTCCCACTAGCCTGGATCACACGTCCGTATGCATCATAGGCATAAGTCATCTGAACCCACGGCAGCGATGCTGACAATACCCTGACTTTGGCAGTTTTTATTTTTCCTTTTTCAATGGCTGTCGTACCATCGTAAGTATTTTCCACGTAGGAAGTCGTAGGTGCCAGTGTTTGATCAATAGTTGCAGGCACAGTACCTGAAAAAATACCGGCTTTAATTACCCTTCCATAGTTATCGTATTGGGTGCAACGCCATTGTGATGCGGAATTGAGGTTCGCATCCTGATCCAGTGCGAGTTGATCGCGGGTATTGTATTTCATCGTGGTCAACCCCTTGTCGGGAATCGCTTTGGTCAACATGTTATCAGACCAGTCATACGTGTATCGGAAACACAGGGCGTTGCCGGTAGCAGCACCGGGTGGTACGACTTGCACCAGCCGGCCCTTATCGTCATATTCTGAATAGGTATCTGCTTTGTTCGTGCTGCTTCCCTGCTGGGCTTTCCGATCTAGAATAACCCGCCCCTGGCGATCCTTGTAAGTGGAAGATTCAAGGGTAACCGAGCTGCTTTGGGCTACGCTTACCGTGGTTTTATACAGGCTGTTGGCCGGGAAGTAGGACAACCCGGAAAGGCTCTGATATACCTCGTTGTTGCCATTTGCTCCATAAGTTGTGGTGAAAATCGGGAAGCCTGCCGGTGCGGTTTTGATTTTTTCCCGGTTAAGGGGTGTACTTTCATATTGAGTCTGTTCAAAAGGCGTACCGGCGGGTACCGTTGCAAATGCACCGGTATTCAAACCTGACTCAAATGGATTGTACTTTTTGGTCAGGCGGTTTTGATGGTCGTACTCGAAAGCACTGACTACATCTTTGGAATTAGCAGATCGTTTTTTATCAACCGTTTCCAGCAGCCTTCCCAACCCGTCGAAATACTGTATGCTTACTTTTGAGGTAAGGCTGCTGCCTGTAACAGCCGTATAATCCGTTTGGGTTTGAATAAAACTGTAGGGATTGGTACCATTTTTATATTGGTAGGTATAATAAGAAAGGACATTCCCTCCCTTGCTTGAAGTTGATGACAGCCGCATCAATGGATCATAAGTGAACGCCGTAACTTGTCCGTCCACGTCAGTAGTTGAAGCAAGCAATCGGGTCCCTGTATGGTAGGCATTCTGCCAGATAAAATTCTCGTAGGTTCTTTTTTTAATCAACCCGTTCTGCCATTCATAGGTTTCGACTGGCCAGTTGGCGGCAGTGTATTCGGTTGGTT
>JABWAJ010000545.1 GCA_013361075.1 Saprospiraceae bacterium
CCTTAACCCAGGTGAATCCGGCTTTCGGGCATGTAAGTACAGTATGTGGTGATCCTGGCTTGCATGCCCGGCTCTCAGCTACCGTTTTTAGATCAGGTTCGCTGTTTCAACAGCATGGATCTGGTGTTTTCGCCTCTGGTTTATCCCCGTCAATCACAATGACAAACACAACAAACACCTCCGGATTTGCCCTTTGAACCTTCATTATCAACTAAACTGTTGAGCTTTTTGTGCCCCACCCGGGGCAACAGAAAGGCTCTACAAATCCCAAAAAGTATTCTGGTCAATTTGAATCAGGCCGTTTTGTATGGCGTAAACGGCAAGTCCTGCAGTATTGCGGCAACCCAGTTTTGACAGCAGATTGTTGCGGTGCCCATCTACAGTGCGGGCACTGATGAATAGCTTTTCTGCTATTTCTGTTGTTGTATATTGCTGACAAATCAGTTGCAGGACTTCTTTTTCTCTTGAGGTGAGTTCTACTTCAAATGTGCTCCGGGGTTTTACTGCATTTTTATTGACTAAGTTTTCCCGGATGACTTCGAGGACCAAATTATTGTAATGAAACCCCTTGGCATGCACCGCCCGGATGGTATCAGCAACTTCTGCCGGATCTGAATTTTTGGCTAAATAAGACCCTGCGCCTATTTCGATCATATTGATGATGAAGGCTTTGCTAACATGAGCCGACAACACAATGATGGAAATGGAAGGAAAGCGCTCGCGAATGATTTTAGCCGTTTCGATGCCATTGAGCACCGGCATTTTTAAATCGAGCAGCAGCACATCGGGCAACTCGGGCGCCACCTGGATTTTATCGAGCAAATCCTGTCCGTGTTCTGCCTCTATCATGATTTGGAAGTCGGAATAATCTTCCAGGATTAACTTCATGCCTTTGCGGAAAAGCGCCTCGTCGTCCGTAATAGCAATCCTTATGGTAAATTCGTTCATGTTGTAAATTTGTTGGTACGCATGATAAATTCAAAACCTTCACCTGGTTTGGAATTGACCTGAAAAGTAGCGCCGATGATTTGTACCCGGCTTTCGATGTTGCGGAGCCCAAGTCCTTTTTTTCCTGATTGGGTCACATCAAATCCTTTCCCGTTGTCTCGGTAGTACAATTCGATGTACGGATCCCGATTTAAAAACTGAATGTCAATGCTGGTGGCCTTTCCGTGGCGCAAAGAGTTGTTAATCAGTTCCTGAATGATCCGGAATAAGTTGAGTTCGGTAGTTGCATCGCCAATTTCTTCGCGTGTGGGTTCGCTTTCAAAATGGATTGCAGCCGCTTCAGACTGGCTGACGTGCTGGCTTAGTTCTTTAACAGCTTCGATCAATCCAAAATCTTCAAGCGTTGGTGGCATCAACTCGTGTGAAATGCGGCGAGTTGCATCTAACGTATTGGATATTAGCGAATTAATATCATCAACAGTTTGGTCATAATTAGGCGTTTGGGGCTCCATTTTGCGAAGCCGGTGCAAATTGAGGTGCAATACATTAAGCTTGGAACTGATCTCATCGTGCAAATCAGAAGCAATCCGGCGGCGCTCTTCTTCCTGTACCAGGATGTTTTTCTGGAGCAGTTCCTGCTGGTATTGCAATTCCAATTGCTGGTTCTGCATTTGCTGGCGAAGAATCAGTTTCTGTGCACGGTTGAAATACCACACAAAAGCAAATGCCAGAGCAACCATGATCAAGATTCCAATGCTCATCAGAAAGATAATTTCGGACGCCTGAAAGCCACTCTCCATAAACCTAGCAATACTAAAACTTGAAAGAGAAAATTTAACAAAGCATTAAAGATCCAAAAGCTGTGGTAAATTACACTTTTCTGAATAAAAACATTGCTAAACATAAAGATAAAGAGGCTTCCACAATAATATATCAATACAGCCGAATTAATCAACCGAAGCGACCAACCCTCATGTTTCCGAAAGTTAGACATGCCGCCGGGATTCATTTGATCCAGCGGAGCCCTGTACCAACTCTCAGATTTTTGAAAGCTGGGCGCTTCGGGCAGATGAAAAAAATACACAATGGCGTAAATAATAAGAATGATCTGCACCAATGTTTTAGCATAGCTGTTAAACGCGTAGATGCTTTGCAAAAAAATCGTATTCAGCACAATCAGCAGGGATACGGTGGTGAGAATAACCACAAAATATTTCCTGAAAAATCCATGTTGAGGAAATAAGGTGCGGTAAAAAAAAGACAGCAAAACAAATTCGCCCAATGTATAAAAATGCAGTAAAGGAAGGTTATTGGACGAAAGATAGATGGCAACCCGTGCCCCTGCTTCAGTGAGCCAGTTAAACAACAGGAAATAACCCAAAATTTGCAGCGAATCAGAGAAGTGTCTCCTTTTCAGGAACCAAATGACACAGGAAATGGTCAGGCAAAGTACCGGGAACGAAGAAACCAGCATGAGCCATTGATGTTGTGTCATATCAAATTAATTTCCTGTGTTAAAAACTTTCCTTTTTTCGATCATCCCTGTTTTAACGTGCTTGCTTATCATCCGGGCACGAGGTTGGGCAAGGCACCGTAAAATCATAATAGCTCCAGTCTCCGGAAGCACCGTTGGGTTCAGCAGCAAAAACCAGCTCGGGCACAAATTTCTGGCTTCTGGAATCGTACTTGATGGCCAGCATCGCCCATACATCAGGGTCTGGCCCTAAGTATCTCAGCATCGAATCCAGTTCTAACCGTGGCAAATGGTACCCGTAAACCAGAAAGGCGGTATCGGGCGACATGTTGGCGCTGTTGAGCACATCCACAATGTCTTTGCGTTCTTCAACCCATCGCCCCATCCAGGTCTGCGCAGAGTCTGCACTGATCTGAAAAGCGGGTAATGGGTTTCCCGAGGCAACTGCTGTTGTTTCGTTTTTTGCCATTTCAGCTTCGCTGCCGGCATTGTTGCATGACCACAATCCAAGGGTAAGGGCGGCCAGTGCAAAGAAGAAGGGGAAATTTTTTTTCATAGTGGTAGTGTTTTATTTATGCCCTAATGTAAGGCTTCACATTCCGCTTTCAAAGTTTCTGTGCAGCTGTAAAAAAAAACGGGTAAAAATACGGGGGAGGGCCCTCCGTAAAACTGCGCTGTTACCTGCGCAAAAGCACCTGTTTTTAAAATCGGGTTTTTCTACGTGTCCTGATTTAAAAGGAGTTGCCCACCTTTGCATCGGTTGAAGTTCAGTTTGGGAGGACGTGAATTTTCAATCAAAATCCATTCCCGAAAAAACTATAGCGTGTTATAGAGAACATGACATATCCAATGGGATGTGACATCGCAATGGAGAGGCTGCGACAAAGCAAGGGGTAGTAATCGTCGCAGCTCTCGCCGTTGCCTGGGAGAGAAAGCAACAACATAAAATTTCTCCGTGCCGGTAGGCGCTGTTTGCTTCACACTGAAGAGATTCAATAACTATGAACACAACATTTCCTTTCACGCCGTTGGCCGGCACGGATTTTTGTCAAGTCATAAGATTTTTCCTGTCGGGGTAGAAAATATTCTACCCGACGAACTAAACTCCAGTAAATAATGCCGGGCGTAGAGCAGGTCTCTGTCTGCCCGCTCAGGCCATTCGTTTTTGAGTATGAAGCACAGGCAAATGCAAAATGTCTGTGCTTTTTTTGTCCTTTATTTTGAACGTGTTACTGCCTTAAAGACCTGGTTCATCCCGAATTTTTTCACGCCCCATCCTTCGACAGGCTCACGCCCCATTACCGCCGAGCGTAGGCAGTGCATATTTTGCTTGTGCATTTGACTGGAGTCCTGCTGGAATTTAGCCGGATCGTCATTGCTCCTGGTTTATTTCTACTTTTTGAGCCCAAAATGTCTTTCCCGAAGGGAATCTCAAAAAGGCTTGTCGCCATAATGCGCCCTGGTTTTCAG
>JABWAJ010000546.1 GCA_013361075.1 Saprospiraceae bacterium
CAATACCTCGTTGTCTTTGGGCACCGGGTTTTCTATGGTTTTGATCTGGAGAACACTGGGTGGGCCGTATGTTTCGTAAATGGCTGCTCGCATGGTGGGTTTAAACATGTTGGTCAATCAGAATGGCATTCCCATCCGGATCAATAACCACAATGCTGGCCGGCCCGGAAGTATTTTCATCCGCTTCGCTTGCTAATCCAATGTTGTGGTTTTTCAGATGCCGCTGAATGGTCCGAACGTCGTCAAACGGCTCGACTAAATTGGCGTTTTCATCCCAACCCGGATTGAAGGTCAGGATATTGTTTTCAAACATCCCCTGGAACAGTCCGATCAACGCGTTCCCATTTTTCATGATGAGGTAGTTTCGTTCAATATCGCCTGCAAAAGCGACAAAGCCGAGGGTTTCATAAAATTGCTTGGAAGCGTGGATGTCTTTGACGCTGAGGCTGATTGAGAAGGCTCCTAATTGCATACTTATATTTTTTGAATTAAATTCAGCGTCCTCAGATCCTCCTCCAAATCTTCAATATCGTACTTGATATACACCCCTCTCTTCTGCATTTCCTTTTGAAAGGAAATTTGGTCTATGCCTGCAAATTTTCTGGCTTGTCCCATCGTCATTTTGCCCATATCATAGAAATGAACGGCCAACTCAATCAAGAGTTCAATGTATTGAGCTGATTTTCAGAAATTTGAACACCCATTATTTGCTTTTTATTTAAAGTAAGCGGTTAACCGCTTTTGCATTTGCAAGGTAGCCTGTTTTGCGCAGAAAAACAACACAAGCTACCCGGAGCGCCAATAATTGCGTGATCTCTTCGCTTATTATCCGCGCTTCACCGTTTCCCTTTTTTCCTGCTCACAAAGAACAACAAAAACCCGGAACACACCGTCGCCACGCCAAAAATTGAAAACGCCCGCAGGAGCCAGTTGCTGATGTTGTCGCGGCTGGAAAAATCCATGGTGTGCAGCATCCAGAGAAAATCGAAGCGGCGCCAGGGTTGGTTGCGCACTTTTTGAATTGCGCCGGATTCGGCAGCCACATAAACAGTGGTGCGGCGCGCGTCGTCGAATGCGACGGCGTAGGCGGGCAGCGGATTTTCCCGGTATTCGTGGTGTGGATCGGTTTCCGTCAGGTAAGTTATTGAAGTAATGGTTCCGGGGCCGGCATAGCCGTTTAGCGCTACTTCCCTCGCTTCTTTTTCCGTTAAGGGCGGCCGCAAAAATCCGCTCAATGCGTCGGCGAGGCGCGTCTTCTTTTTACCGTCTTTCACGTACACGATTTGCCAGTACAGCCTTCCTGAAATGGGAACCAGGCGCAGTTCCGTCAACCGCGTAACGCCTTCTGAAAGCCGCAAACTTTCCAGCGCGTCAATGGGCGATGCCGACAAGGCGCTCAAAGGGAGCAAAGGCGCAGGCTTCTTTTCGTAATCGCCGTGTACTTCGTCCATGTCACTCCAGGAAAAATACAACCCGCCGAGCGACCAGGCCAAAAACTGGATGCCGATGAGGAAGCCGAGCCAGCGGTGGGTTTTGCGGATGAGGTAGTTGGTATTCATAAGCCTTGTTTAATTTGCATAGATAGCGGATTGCTTTGAGAAAGCCATACCTGATCTTGCGGCAAAACGCGATATTTACCAGCCAATGCCAAAAAGAAAAAATGATCCAGTCTATTCACCAGTCATTAACTGCGAAAGGGGTTGTTATTGTGATGGAAGAGGTATTGGATCATGAGGTAGATTTAAAAAAATGCAGGCTGGCACTTCGAAGAGCAGAGGTGATTGGTTTATTTGAAAAAGGTGGATTCACTTGTGTTCAGGAACAAGGAAACGGGGGGCAGTATATTTTTAAGTTTCAGAAAAAATAAAAGAACCAACGCAGGAAAATCCGACGTTGGTTCCTCGTTTTCACGGGCAGGATGTGCCTTATTGCTATTTTTTTGGAGGTATAATCAGAGGCAGAAACAGGGAGGAAATACCACATGAAATTCCCCCCTGGTATTGGTTCAGTTTTATTCCTGCGTCACTTCGGTTGCCTCCGTAGCGTTCGGATTCTCGTCTTTTCCTTTCAGGTAAGTAGGTAAGTTCAGGCCGGCCATGTTGAACAGGTCATTCAGCGGCGGTACGGTTTTCATCATGCCCGATACAAAATTCGCAGTGGTCGTATTGCCGTTTTCGTTGCCTGAATCCCAAACTGTAATTTTGTCGATCTTGATGTTTTTCACCGCCTCTACCTGGGTTTTCACCAATTCCGGCAGTTTTTCGATGAGCAACAACTGGAATGCTTTCGACGGGTCGCCGCCTGCTGCTTCCACCACGCGCTGGTAACCATCGGCCTGCTTGGTCAGGATTTCAAACAAACCCTTGGCTTCGGCTTCCATTTTGGCAAAAATGGCGTCGGCTTCCCCCTTGGCCTGCTCGCGGATTTTTTCCGCTTCAGCCTGGGCCTGGATAATGGCTTTTTGTTTTTCGATTTCCGCCGGCACGATCACGTTGGCAATCTGGCTGGAGCGTTCCCGCTCCGAACGCGCCAATTCGGCTTTCTGCTCGGCTAAATAAGCTTCTTCTAAAGCCATAGCCTGCTGCACTTTTTCGGCCGTTGTGGCGACACGCAACGATTCTGCTTCTTTTTCGCGGCGGAGTGCATCGGAGTTGGCAATCGAAATTTTCGCTTCGTTTTCCCCTTGTACCGCAATGGCGTTTGCTTCGGCCATTTTTACACGGGTATCGCGCTCTGCTTCAGCTTTTCCGATCGCCTCTTCTTTCACTGCGGATGCCATGCTCACTTCCCGGTCTTTTCGGGTAATCGCAATTTTAACGTCGCGGTCACGGTGCGTTTCGGCAATTTGGGTATCGCGTTCCCGGTCGGCCAATGCTTTACCGGTTTCCCCGATTTTTTCCTGCTCGGCTACACTGATTTTAGCTTCGTTGATGGCTTTTGCCGCCGCTTCTTTTCCGAGGGCTTCGATGTAACCCGACTCGTCCTTGATGTCGGTCACGTTCACGTTGATGAGTTTCAGACCGATTTTCTTCAATTCGGTGTCCACGTTTTTGGAGATGTTGTCCAAAAACTTGTCGCGGTCGGAGTTGATTTCTTCAATGGTCATGGTAGCGATGACGAGGCGCAACTGCCCGAACAGGATGTCTTTCGACAATTCCTGAATCTGGTCGGGCGTCAGGCCCAACAGGCGTTCAGCAGCATTGCCCATGCTGTCGGGTTCGGTAGAAATAGCTACAGTAAAGCGACAGGGTACATCCACCCGAATGTTCTGGCGGCTCAGGGCGTTGGTCAGGTTTGCTTCGATGGACAGGGGTTTTAGATCCAAAAAAGCGTAATCCTGAATGACAGGCCAGACGAAAACGCCGCCGCCGTGTATGCACTTGGCTGAGGTTCCGCCTGTTTTTCCGTAAACGACCAAAATTTTGTCGGAGGGGCAGCGTTTGAAACGCGAAATCAGGGCCGAAAAGGTGATAACCGTAACGACCGCAATGACAACAATGAGGATGATGGGTTCCATATAATGTTTATTGGTTTTACATTTTTTCTACCAGCAGCAGGCTGTCGTCCAATACTTCGGCAACGCGTACCATACTTCCGGTTTCAATCCGCTCGCCGTTTGTGACGGCGTCGAGTTCGTGAACAGCCCCTTTTATGCTGATCTGTATTTTGCCTTTTCCACTTTTCGCAGGAGGAACAAACAGATATACCTGCGCGGTATGGCCTACGGTGTCTGAGATTTTAAATGAGTTATCTTCCGCCAGCCCATGCAGTAAGGAAATCAGGTAGGCAAACAAAGCTACCATGCCTATCCCTACCAAAACGGCCACAATTATCAGGATCAATTTGCTGGAAAAAGTCTGGTAAAAAGCGATGCCCGCCCAGCTAAAT
>JABWAJ010000547.1 GCA_013361075.1 Saprospiraceae bacterium
ACGCCCGTAGAAGCAGCTTCCGGGTACGTGGTGCAAATCAGCCGGTTGCCAAACTTTCCCGGAAACCTGACCCAGGAGTACCTGGTCCTGGACGCCAGCAATACGCTAGTATTTGATCTGGAAAACAACCGGACTTATTACTGGCGGGTGCGCGCGTTCAACTCAGGATACTTTTGCACGACTTTTTCTTCAGCGATCACCTTCAAAACCGCAGAAGTTAGTCCTGCGGAAAACCTGGAAGCATCCCTGCAACTGAAGATTTACCCGAATCCGCTGTCGTCAGAACGAGCAATTTTGCGCCTTGAATTGACAGAAAGCGACCTTCGCGCCTTTACTCAGGTGCAACTGTTTGATCTTTCAGGCAAACAAATCTGGCAAACTGACCTAACTGCCCTGCCTGCTTTTTTCGACCATTATGAATTGAAATTGCCATTGGCGCTTCCTTCCGGGTTGTATTTTTTAAGGGTAGCAAGCGATCTGGGCCCTCAAATTAAAAAGTTGGTGATTGATTAAAGGGCTGCCCCGGACAGGTATTTTTCCGCAAGGGCATCCTCCGTCAACCTGCCAGGGTATACCTGAAGGGCCTCTTCAAGGCAATCCATAGCAGCTTCAAGGTCTTGTACATTGAGCACATAAGCGATCCGCACTTCGTCTTTGCCAAGTCCGGGTGTGGCGTAAAATCCGGCACCCGGAGACAACATAACGGTTGCGCCCCGGTATTCAAAGTCGGATAACAGCCACTGGCAGAAATCATCGGCATCAGCAATTGGAAAACGGGCAAAACAATAGAAAGCCCCCCCGGGGAGGTAGCTGGTCACCCCGGGCATTTTTTGCAGGCGCTGGTAAACGACCAGCCGCCTCCTGTCGTATTCCGCTTTTACCTCGTGGAGGTATTCCTCACCAATGTCAATGGCTGCTTCGGCTACAATTTGGCCTAGAGTAGGCGGGCTAAGGCGAAGTTTGGCATACAGCGAAACAGCATTCAATACAGCCTGGTTTCGGGTAACTACAGCTCCTACCCGGGCACCACAGGCGCTGTACCGTTTGGATACAGAATCAATGACAATGACGTGGTCTTCACCGTTTTCCAGATTGAGCGCCGAAAAGAAAGGTTGGCCATCGTAGCAAAATTCGCGGTAAACCTCATCCACAATCAGGTAAATATCATAGGCTTTCGCCAAAAGTAACAACCCTTCCAGAACCTCCCGCCCATAAAAAGTACCTGTCGGATTGTTGGGGTTGGTGATGAAAATAGCTTTGGTGCGCGGCGTAAGGCAGCGTTCAAATGCGGCGGCATCAGGGAGTGCGAAACCAGTTTCGATATCACACGTAATGGCGCGCACCTGCACATCGGCTATATGAGCAAAACCATTGTAATTGGCATAAAATGGCTCTGGTGCAAGGATTTCTTCCTCCTGGTTCAGGCACGACAACAAGACCAATTGAATGGCTTCCGATGCACCGGTAGTGACAATCACCTGCTCGTAATTGATGGCGACATCAAAGCGGGCGTAGTATTCGCACAGCTTTTTGCGGTAGGAAAGAAACCCTTCAGCAGGGCTGTACTCCAGAATTTTGAGTTTGGTTTCCTGTACCTGTTGCAATGCTTCCGGAGGCGTCAGGATATCAGGTTGTCCGATGTTGAGGTGATAAACATGTTTGCCTGCAGCTTTAGCTTTGTCAGCCAATGGTGCAAGTTTGCGGAATGGAGAAAGCGGTACCTGTTGGCCCCTCTTCGAAATCGAAGGCATGGTATGATGTATTTGGAGGCAAAGATAGGGTGTGTCTCAATAGCCTGTTAACAGACTTAATAATAAATTAACGCCGGGATTAGAGGAATGGCGAGGTGAAGGGTTAATTTTGCGCAACTGCATCTGCACTATATGGATTTAATTAAGATTCTCATCGTTGACGACGAGCCGGATATTCTGGAGTTTCTCCAATACAATCTTCAAAAAGAAGGATACTTCGTCATTACTGCTTCGGATGGCGAAGAGGGCATCCAGCTCGCCGAACGTGAAAAGCCCCAACTGATCATCCTCGACATCATGATGCCCAAAATGGATGGTGTGGAGGTTTGCCGCCAGCTCAGAACCAAACCAGAGTTTGACAAAACGGTTATTGCTTTTTTGACAGCCCGGGAAGAAGATTACTCCCAAATTGCTGCGCTGGAAGTAGGAGGCGATGATTACATTACAAAACCCATTCGCCCGAGGGTACTGCTCAGCCGAATCAAAGCCCTGTTGCGCCGGAATGATCGCCTTGACATTCTGGAAGACCAGGCCCAGATCATTAAAATGGGCGACCTCATCATCAATGCAGAAAAAGTGACCGTTCAAAAAGGCGACCGGGTCATAGAATTGGCCAAAAAGGAGTTTGAGCTGATCACTTTACTGGTTTCCAAGCCGGGAAAAGTGTTTTCACGGGAAGAGATTTTCAACAAGGTTTGGGGAACTGATGTTATTGTAGGCAATCGCACCATTGATGTGCACATCAGAAAATTGCGGGAAAAAATTGGAGAAGATTACATCAAAACTATCAAAGGGATTGGCTATAAATTTGAGTTTTAGAGGCCGGGTAGCCTCTATGATGAAAAATCCAACGCCACAACAGGTGGCTTTGCTTACTGCATTGATTATTGCTGGTGCAGGTGGCGGACTGTTTGTCTTTGCCTCAATCATCAGCATCTGGTTCAATTCGTTTGTGCTTTCCCTGTTCTTTTCAGTTGCCTTGTTCGGGTTGGCTTATTTCATTAGTATTTATTACCTGAGAGAATATCTCTACCGCAAAATCAAAGTAATTTACAAAACGATACACCAGCAGAAACTCTCTCCCGGCGAGCGCCATACGGTAATTGATATGAAAAGCCATATTGTGGACGAAGTAGAACGGGAAGTGGAACAATGGGCTATTGACCAGCAAAATGAAAATGACAAACAAAAATCCTGGGCTGAATACCGGCGCAAATTCGTAGGCGATATTTCTCACGAATTGAAAACTCCCATTTTTAATATCCAGGGCTATTTGCATACCCTGCTCGAAGGGGGCATTTATGATGAAGAGGTAAACATGACTTTCCTGAAAAAGGCAGTCAAAAATGTCGAACGCCTCCATACGATCGTAGAAGACCTGAGCACTATTTCCCGTCTGGAATCAGGGGAATTGATTCTGGACATGCAGGTTTTTGACATCCACCAACTGACTGAGGAAGTTTTTGATGACCTGGAGTTCAAAGCCGCTGTGAAAAACATCAAACTCGAATTCAAGGAAGGCGCTTCACTCGGGTATAAAGTCAGGGCAGACCGCGAAAGTATCCGGCAGATTCTGATGAACCTCCTGCACAATTCTATCAAATATGGCAATCCAAACGGGAGAACAAAAGTTGGCTTCTACGATATGGACAAAAACGTATTGATAGAAGTAGCTGATAATGGTATCGGTATTCCTCCCAAACACCTTAATCATGTTTTCGACCGTTTTTATCGGGTAGACAAAAGCCGATCCCGCGCTCAGGGAGGATCCGGCCTGGGGCTTGCCATTGTGAAACACATCATCGAAGCACACAAACAAACCATTAATGTTCGCAGCACACCTAATGTAGGTTCTACCTTTGGATTTACACTGGAAAAAGCCTGACGATTGAGCCAGATGTAGTGGGCATTGGTGCTTAGTGCTTGACTTGCCGGTTATGCTACATAAAGTTCGGAGAATGCAGTTGGGTTCTTGTAAAAAGGGGTAAAAGGCAAAGTGCAAAAGGCAATTTTATTCCGTAAAGCTTGATCTTTTCTTAAGTAATCGAATTGATTTGGCAAAATAATTGCATTTCACGAAATTATTGCCCCTTGCCCCTTGCCCCTTGCCCCTTGCCCCTTGCCCCTTGCCCCTT
>JABWAJ010000548.1 GCA_013361075.1 Saprospiraceae bacterium
TCGCCGAACAAGGCCTGCGGCTCGGCCGCCAGAATCTGTATCCAATCCGGCCGCTCGCAGCGCAGCTCGAAAGCCAGGCCGAAGAGATTCTCTGCTCCGGCCGCCAAAACGCGCAACTCGAACTCGCGGCCCGGCGCCAGCGCGGCAGTTGAGGTCTCGAGCTCCAAACGCGCCAGCACCGGTTTGGCCAGGGCATTCGTTGCGAGATCTTGCGGCAGAGTGGTTGCAGTGGAATGCGTGCGATTCCAATTCAAGCCGATGCACAGCACGTCCGCTTGATTGACCCGATCGCTGCCATTGGCATCCGCATAGGTGGCGGCCACCGGCGTCCATGGTGATGCCAACTGACCGCTCCAGTTGCACGAGCCGCCTGCCCGCGCCGGACCGGTATAGTTCCAATAGAGCCCGAGCGGCAAAACGTCGGCTTGGTTCACAATGCCGTCGTTGTTGGTATCGCCGCCATAGCTATCGTCGCGGTATGAGGTAAACACCACTGGTTCGGCCTCTGTACCCTGCGCGGAAAGCGCGCCATTTACGATAAAAGACGGGCCGATCTGGTAGACCAGGCTTTTGACGACCACCCCGGGCGCAAACGCCAGGCTCACCCCGGCCGGGATGGTGATGCCCTGGAGCGGCGCGTAGGGCGCGTTGAGGGTAGTGCCCAGGTTCGCCTGTTCGATGAAATAACTGGAGCCCGGAGGCGAGCTGGAGTTATTGACCAGTCCGATGGCGTTTATGCCGTTATCGATGAAAGAATTATTTTCGAAAGAAACCGGAGAGGACAGGTCACGGGCCACGGGCACGGAGGTGCAAGCCTCGAAGGTATTGCCGGCGATCAGCGGGCTGCCGCCATCCAGCGCATACACGCCCCTTTCGCATTTGAAAAAATGGCAATCCTGGATAGACGGGCTGCTCCCTTTCGCGGTAATGATCCCATCGTAATAGGTTCCAAATCGGAAAATACAGTGCTGAAAAATGCTGGAGCTACCGCTGGCGGCGTTGACCACGATATTGGACCAATCGGCAGGATTGGGCGAGCTGGCGCTGCTATCGGCATTGGTATCGCCGCCATAGGTATCGTCTTTGTGCGAAGTAAAGACGATGGGCTCCGAGGGGCTGCCCTGGGCCAGGAGGACGCCGTTGACCACGAAGGTAGCGTTGATCTGGTAAACTACGCTTTTGACGATTACCCCGGGTTGAATGGTCAGCGTCACGCCTGCGGGGATCGTCAGGGTCTGCAGCGGAGCGTAGGGGATATTAACAATGCTGCCCACATTGGTTTTGGTAAGGCTGTAACTCCCTGCGGCAAGGCCGTTGTTAATGAGGCCGATAGCCAGCAAGTTGTTGGAATTGGAAAACGTGTTGTTCGAATAGTCAAACTGCGAGGCGATATCCTTGGCGATAGGAACCTGGGTACAGCCGTCGAACACATTGCCCGACAGCACAGGGTTACCTCCGTTGGTGACGTCGAGCCCCCGCTGGCATTTAAAAACCGTGCAATCGCTCATTGAGGGGCTGCTGCCGGATGCCGACACCACGCCCATGTTATACCCTCCGAACCTGAACAAACAGTTGTCAAAACTACTGCTCCCCCCGCTCGAAGCCTCAACGACCAGGCCCGACCAGTCGCCCGCGCCGGGCGTAGAGGCATTGCCGCCGTTATTGGAATCGCCGCCATATTCATCGTCGCGGTGGGAAGTGAAGACGGCGCCCTGGGCATGAAGCGTCCCTTTCACCGTGATTGTCGAAAACAGCGCATACACCTGGCTTTTCACGACCACCCCCGGCTGGATCGTCAGGGTTTTCCCGTTTTGGACGGTCACTGTCCCGGTAATGAGGTAGGGGCTTCCGGCGAGGTCCCAGGTGGTATTCTCCACGATACTACCGCCGCTGATGATGGTTTGGGTACGGGCCGCCAGGCAGGCGAAAAGCAAGAGAAAGAGGAGTATGGTAGATTGCTTCATAATGGGTGGTTTTGAGTGGGTGCAAACATAACACAAACTTTATAAAGCATGAGTATAAAATGAGGCTTTTCGCCGCCCATTCGGGGTAATACATTAAAATTTACACAAAATGCAAAATTTTTTAACACCCGCCTATTGCACTATTGAAACAAATAGATTATTTTCGGAACTGTTTTCTATGAGAAGAATAAATAGCTATACCCTAAACGCGAGAGAAGGCCGAGTTTTTGTTTATTTTCCAAAGAGATTTTTAGGGTGTGGATGAGGTTGATTGCCGGTTTGGTGAAAGCGGTGGTCAGATTTATGTCCTGCAGGTTTGTGGGATGAGCTTGAGGGGTGTGCCTTGAGGGGGGGTATTATATGAGATGGGGAAGTGTTTCTTGGGGGTAGCTGGGGAATAGAGCGGGAGGGTGATAAATTAAGGCACATTGAGAAGGAAGTGAAGAAAAAAAGGAGTTAGGTAGAAAAAGTAAACTATCGCCTTCAATGCCGGGGGCTTAACACCAAAACAAACATGAAAGAAAGTGAAAAACCATATTCAATTGATTTAAAAAATTGGGTAGACGGCTATTACAAAAGCTTAACGCGCTACTCAAATCAGATCACCATCCTCTTCATTGCCATACTAATGGTGAGCATCATCAGTGTTTTTTCAGTTTATGCATGGTATTTGGGAGACCTTGCTTTCGCGTATAAAACAGAAAAAAACAATAAAGATAAATTACAAGAAATCGCATTAAAGCAAGGGCAAAGAGGAAAACCAACAGAAGACAATGAATTTACACAAGAAGAAGCAATATCAGCATTGTTCAACAAAGAAACAAAGTTAAGCGGAAGTGAAATAATCAATAGGCTCGACAAATACCGCGACACCTTAGTAAAAAAAGATATCATAAATGTATTTCAAGATAGCATCACAACCAAAAAAGAACTACCAGAAAAACTTTCAGACGACAAGGGCATTGAAGCCAAATTGTCAAAAAAAATAGAGGACAGGATTAAAGGGATTAACGAATTCAGAAACAAAACAACATTAGCGCACATTCCATTCACAGGTACAACGAGCACAATAACTGATTTCATTTTTTTACTCTACTTGCTTAGCTTGGGGCTGATTTTTTGGTTAAGAAAAATACTTGAATTCACACGAAATGTTCTGAAAGAAATTTTCAATTTTCCATCCCTGGAAGAAACCAGTATCGAGATTTCAATACCATCACTTTTTTACTTAATACTGCCAAGCAACGACAATATCAAGTTTTACAAGTATTTGGAATATACGATATTGTTGTTTTTATTTTCAATTATAGCCTTTGTATTTACGAATTTTTTTGACATTTTTATTAATCATCACGCTTACGATTTACCCTTAATTGATTTGCCAGGATTTAGCAATTGGCAAATATTTTGGTCGATTGGTGTTTATCTAATAATTTTGTCAATTATTCTATTTGCGGTTTATCGAATTAAGGACGATCTAATTGACATCAGAAACTTAATCGTATTAATAAAGTGGCAACGAACAGCGTTTTTTCCTCAACTTTACATTTCATTTCAAGAAAATGATTTATATTTAAAAAAGTTTCAAAACAGAATGGAATACCGAAACGTGGGTATTTCTCAAAAAATGAGGCTTTGCATCTATGCCAATATATATAACCCATATGTATTAGATGATATTAGATTCATTAACGCTCGCGTAAATTTGGCAAAATCTCTTAAAAAATATTTTTCTCATAACAAAACAGAAGAATATAAACGAACATTTGTTGTTGATAAATATATTCGAAGAGTATTAACTGTCGAAGAAAACAAAATGCGAGATTATGTAAAAGCAATATTTTGCGACAAGAATTACGAAGACGAATTGTCAAGAGAATTTGAGAAATGTATCACAGCGAAGGTGCATCAAATAAAAGATT
>JABWAJ010000549.1 GCA_013361075.1 Saprospiraceae bacterium
TTTCAGAAGCGCCCATTGGGCGGAAAGGGAAGTGCTGAGCAGCAGCGCCCAGACGAAAGTCAGAAGATGTCTCATGTTGCGCTTTTTTAAAGAACTGTGATAATAAAGGTCGCATCCTGCAAAACCCCCCAAGCCGGTATTTCGCTGTGATAATGCACGGTATGGACGCCTTTGGACAGCGGTTTCAGCATGATATAATATCCGCCCGCCACACCTGCCTGGGATTCTCCGGTAATGCAACCGTCAAAGCAAGTAGCCAAATCCGGATTGCCGGTGAAATTAAACAGGTTGGAAATGAACTGATAATTAGTCGTATTGCTGACAGGCGAGCCGTCGATGGTGACAGAAGTATTGGTTACAAGTGCCATAAAGTCGGTAACGCCGGAGAAGGTTGCATTGCCATTCTTCAGAAAGTCTTCCATGGATTGGCCGGGATCTGGTTGAAAATTCGGATCGGGGCAGGGATGATCGTTCAAAAAGTTGACCAATGGGAAAAGGATCGCTTTCCCGTGGGGAACGGTGATGTCCGCGGAGGCGCCTTGGGCGCTCAGGCCGGCCATAAAATACACCGGGCCGTTTTGATGGAAAAGGACGTACTGCGGATTGAGCCACGCATTGTGATCGCAATCATCGGTCATGAATTCGTGCATCCAATCGACGGTCCACTGGGTGTATGATTTTCCGAAGGGATGTGCTGTGGGCGGGAACACTTTGGAGTCGCCGGGGGTGCGGTCGGCTACCGTCAGGTCGGTGAGAGTGGGTTCGAATCCAGGCGATTCTTTCTGGCATGCCGTAAACCAGGCGAGCACAGAAAGCATCACAATTGCACCTGTACAGAGGAAGAGATGCTTTTTCATATTCAAGTTGTTTTAGGTGAACAAAGAATACCCAAAGTTACCCCCGCGCACCGGGCGCCCGCTATCGGTAAATCGGCGTATTAGTCGTGTTGGAAAACGGGTAAAATCACCTAAAAGGAGTATTGCTTCCGCACCCGGTGGGTACTGCGGTGTTGGTGCAGGCCAAGTCCACCGTCGTCTTCAAAAAATGAAAATGGCCATACTTCTGGCCTGGATTTCTCTCTTTTGTTCTTTTACTGCGACCGGGCAAAAAAGCCCAATGAAATGGGGGGAAATTCCTCCGGAAGACCTGAGTATGACCAATTACCCATCCGATACTGCTGCAGTAGCGCTGGTTTTGGGCAATTACGGTGACCTTGAAATTGATTTTTCCCGCGGCGACCTTCGCTACAATTACGAACAGCATCGCCGCATAAAAATCCTGAAACAATCCGGTTTTGACAAAGGAGATGTTTCCATTTCTTTTTACAAAAAAGGAGAAAAAATTTCCAACCTTCAGGTGCAGGTCTACACACCTGATGGCAAAAAATACAGTTTAAAAAGCGCAGATATTTTTGAAGAGGCTGTAAACGAAAATTGGTCGCGCCTGCGCTTTTCGGCACCAAACCTGTCAGAAGGCGCGGTGATGGAATACCGGTATACCCTGGCTTCCCAATACGCCTTCCAACTACCGGAATGGTATTTTCAGGAAGACATTCCTACCCGATGGAGCGAATACCGCTTAGCCATTCCAGACTGGTTGCGTTATGTGGTGCTGAGCCAGGGCGTTGACGCCAATGTGCTGGTGACAACAGAGGGCAGGCAACGCATGCTGGTGCCCGGGTACGAAACCCAACAAACCGGGATTGCCGGCTCTACAACCATTGAAAAAGGCTACGATCAGGTCGAAGCTGAAATCAAATTTTACCGCTATCGGATGGAAAATGTGCCCGCCATGCGCCCGGAACCTTTTATTACGACTATGGACGACTATTTTGCCAGAGTGCGTTTTCAGCTGGCTGCAACGGCATTCCCCAACCGAGCCATCACCCCGGTCATGGGCTCCTGGGAAAAAGCGTCGAAAGACTTGCTGGAACACGAATTTTTTGGATACCAATTCCTGAAATCACGGCATTTTAAGCGTGCCAATGATGCTTTGCAGGCTACGCTACCCGCCACCGCCACGAAAGATGAAAAAGTAAATGCCATTTACAATTTTCTGAACAACACCATGCACTGGAACGAGCGATACAGCTACATGGCGACCTCCAACCTGGAAGATTGCTTTGAGCAAAAAAAGGGCAATAGTGCGGAGTTGAACCTTTTGTTTCTGGCTTTGCTGAAAGCCAACGACATCCAGTGTCACCCTTTGCTGCTTAGCACCCGCGACCACGGACGCCCCATCGATCTTTATCCCATCATGGATCAGTTTAACCACGTTGCCGTTTTGGTGGAACACGGAGGTCAAATGGTGGTGGCCGACATCGCTTCTCCGCACCAGGCCCTCGGGTTTCCACGCACTGAATCCCTGAATGGCCGTGCCTGGCTGGTAGACGCAACCAACCCGCAGTGGGTTGATCTGCCTGCTTTATCGGGCAGTTCCATCAAGTTAGCAACCCTGAAATTAGACGAAAACGGCCAGGCAACCGGCACGGTGCAGTATCGGATTTCCGGGTACGATGCCTTCCCCTGGCGGGAAAAAATAGCCGCACAGAAAGACCAAACGAGCCTGATGAAGGGGGTTCTTAGCAAACAATACCCCGACATTGCAATCGAAGATGTAAAAACAGAAACTCCGGAAGACCTTGCAAAACCAGTAACCATTTCGTTCAAATGTACCCTACCGGAAATGGCTGCTGCCAATGGCGACCTGCTTTACCTTTCTCCGGTGATTAACCCGCTTTTTACTGAAAATCCGTTCAAGGTAGAGGATCGGAAATTCCCGGTTGACATTCCTTATATTTTTTCTGACAAATTCGTTCTGCAATTGGAATTACCGGAAGGTTTCGTACTGGAAGAGGCCCCGGAGCCCATTAAAGCGTCCCTTCCCAACAATGGAGGAACTTTCCAGTATACCCTGAGTCAGAACGGCAACAAACTGAACCTCGTTACCGAGGTAAAAATTTCACAGCAACGGTTCGAGCCGGATACCTATCCGGGATTGCGGCACTTTTTCAACCTCCTGCTGGAAAAGCAACAAAATCCTGTTGTTCTTAAACGCAAAAAATAAAACCCATGAAACTTTCTTTGATTTGCATCAGCCTGTTTTTTTGCGCTACGGCACAAGTACTTTTGGGGCAAAATGCTTCCTACAGCATTCTGAACATCCCCGATTCACTTCTGCGCAACGCCAACGAAGTGGTGAGAAAAGACCGGCAGGTTTTTACGGTGGAGTCGCTCCAATCGGGTAAACTCAGCTGTCAGAGGGTAGTCACCATTCTGAATGAAAATAGTGAAGCCAATGTGATGGTGTTGTTTTACGACAAAGAAACCAAAATCCGGAAACTGGAAGCTAAGCTCTACAACGCTTTCGGCCAACTGATCCGGGAAGCGGAAAAATCAGAAATTATTGATCAAAGCGCCATCAGTGATTTTTCCATTTACGAAGACACCCGGCTTAAAGGGCTGGAAATCCTGCACAGTGAATACCCCTACACCGTAGTTTTTGACTATGAAATAGACCTGAAAGGCATCCAGTTTTGCAATTATCCCAACTGGCACATTCAGGATTATGCTTCCTCTGTTCAGGAAGGTAGTTTCAGCGTTTACATCCCGGCAGGGATGCGTTTTTTTTACCGGGCACTCAATATTCAACTTTCCCCGAAAGTAGAAAAAACGACGGGCCAGGAGATTTTCACATGGTCGGTACGCAACCTGCCTGCCATCAGGTCTGAACCAAACGCCCCGCCGCGTTCAGCTGTGTTGCCTTTGCTCATGACAGCCCCGGATCAATTCCGGTGGGATGCCTACCAGGGAAGTATGGCTAATTGGAAAGCCTACGGCAACTTTATGTACGAATTGTTTAAAGGACGGGAT
>JABWAJ010000550.1 GCA_013361075.1 Saprospiraceae bacterium
GACCTTTGCGCCGATGGGCCGGCAGATGTTTTTTCAGTCAGTGCAAACGGCTTCTCCACATCTTCCAGCGATGTACTGCATGCCGTGTATAAGCAACTTTGCGGCAACGGCGAAATCATCGCCCGTGTAACCAGCGTTACCAACGGCGGCTGGGGTGGCATCATGCTGCGCGAAACCCTGATGCCCGGCTCGAAAAAAGTGTCGCTGAAAACCCAGGCGAACGGCAATATCCGCCGCGAAATCCGGTCTTCGACGAATGGCCCGGCCAGCAACCTCAACTACTCCCGCCCCGGCCACAACTGGCTCCGCTTAGTGCGCAGCGGCAGTACGTTTACAGGATATACTTCAACCAACGGAACCACCTGGACTTTTGCTTTCTCTGCCACCGTGAGCATGACCGGCTGCGTTTATGCAGGGCTGTTCTCGGAAAGCATCAATGTCAATGTGACCACAACCGCTGTTTTTGACAACGTTTTTGTGACAAATCCGAATCCGGCACTGGCGACGCCCGGCACAATGCTTACAGATGTTTCGGCACCTGATCTTCAGGTTTATCCCAACCCAACCAGCGGCAATCTGACAATAGACCTGAGTGCTTATGGTGAACGCGCGGTGCGTATAGAATTGTACGATGCTCAGGGCAGTGCATTGAAAGTAATAGAACTGGATGCTGCGGAAACGGCAACTCAACAGGTTGATCTTTCCGGTTATCCAAGCGGCATTTACCTCATTCGGGCGGCTTCGGAAGGCATTCCGGATGCCACAAAACGAGTGGTGTTGAGCGGCGTACAACGACCTTGATGCCTCTTCAGGACTGAATCATAAAATCGCGGAACTGCCAACCGGTAGTTCCGCGATTTTTTTTGACAAAAGCAGAAACATGCTTGTTTTTGCTTACCAAGTATAAACCCGTTTTACCCAAAAGAAGGTGTTATTGCCCCACCTGCAAACCAGTGATGTATAATGGATTGGCATTCAGTCGGCTTTATTAACTTTGTTCCTGTTCATCAACAAACAGGTAAATATGCGACATCTCTTACTCCTCCTTTTTATCCTTTTTTGCTGGAGTCAATTGCAGGCGCAGGGGCTAAATAACCTGAAATTTACCACCTATACGACCCAGCATGGGCTGGCGAATAACCTGACCTGGGCGACGACTATTGACCGGAAGGGATATTTATGGGTCTCACATTTTAGCGGGGTGAGCCGGTTTGACGGCGTAACCTTCAAAAATTATGCCTTTAATGAAAGTTCTCCGGGAGGTTTGCGCAGTGCCATAGAAGTAGAATTTGAACTGGATAATTCAGGCCGGTTGTGGCTGAGTAGTTCGGCGGGTATTTGCTGGTACGATGAACAACACGACCGATTCAACTACATCACGCCTCAGGATACGACTCTGGATTTTGTACCCAGAAGCATGCTGTTCGATGGAAAAGAAACCATTTGGATTACGGGAGGATCAACTTTATTCAGGCTAAATACCAGAACTCTTGACATTACACCCATCAAAGAACGCATTGAATATACTTTTGACATAGCCAATGACCGTTCGGGAAACATTTGGGTAACCGTTTTTTTATCAGGATTATACCGCTACACCCCCTCAACAGGAGCACTGAAATTTTATCCAAGAAGGTCGAATATCAATGGCCTTTTTCCGGACGCCCAGGGCCGGATCTGGTTTTCAGAAGGAAGTCAATTAGTTGTGTTATATCCAGATTCCGGGAAAATGGAAGAATTTCCTGCCGGTAAATTTTTCGAAAAAGGGATGAGCTATATTGGAGGGCCCCAAATGAATACATTCCCGCGGCTGACCGGAGAAGATGTTTTATGGATTCCTTCTATCGGCAATGGCATTGTGTTGTTCGACATGGCCAAAAAAAAGTATTCCGGGCAAATCAAGCACGACCCTTATCGCCCCAATGGATTACCTGCAGTTGACCTGCACAGTGCAATCCGGTTCGACGATCATGTCATGTGGCTTACCTCCGATCAGGGAGGGTTGATAAAATTAGATTTGAATGACCAGCAATTTCAACCGGTTCGCTTTCCCTTTCTGAGTGCTGAAAACCTTGAGCAGGTTTTTAAAATACAACCTGACCGTACCGATGCTTCCATTTGGTGGGTTGCTGTACAGGGCGGGGGGCTCGTACGCTATGATACCAAAACAAAACAGGTTTTGAAATGGCTGTTTAAAACCGGAGAAGAACGCTTTATTGAAGACATCGTTTACGATAACCGGGGAAGATTGTGGGTGGCAGGGAGAAAAGGAGCTGCGGTATCAAATGACGGGATTTCATTCAAGTCCATAAATCTGAACATTAAAGACAGGCTGCCTTACATTACCCGGATTGCGCCATTGGACGGAGACGAGTTGTGGTTGATGGCGGTTGGTGGTGTCATTCTTTACAATACCCAAACAGGCAGAAGCAGGTTTACGGCAATTGGGAAAGACATTGCGATAGCCAGATCCGGGCAAGCGCTGGCGCATATTTTGCCGGATGCTCAGGGCAATTTGTTCACCTCTGGATTTTTCGGTATTCACCGGGTTGATTACGCGTCAGGAATTGCGGAAAAGCTCACTGAGAGTAATTTTGGACATGAAGGAGGCGTTTCCGGTTCTTATGAAATGGCCTTTGACCGTAAGGGTAAACTCTGGTTTGGAACGCGTGGTTCATTGGCATGTTTTGACCCATCAACCGGCAAAACCGAATTCTTTGACGACCACAATGGATTCATCCAAACGGCTTGTTATCATGTATTTTTTGATGATTCAGAGTATTTGTGGCTACTTACTACCCACGGACTGTGTCGCATGGATACAGAGACCCGCAAATTTAAATGGTATACAGCTCCGGGAGGTGCTTCTGCTGCCCGGAATTATACCGGCGCTGTGAAGGGGCGTTCCAAAATCGGAAATGACTTCTACATTACGTTGCTCAGTGCCAATTTTCAATTTAATCCATTGCTCGCTGACAAAAATGAGGCACAGGCCACTCCACTGATCAGCTTATTCAAAATAAGGAATCAACCCGTTCCTTTTTCAGCTGATGAGGTGGCTAAAGAACCGCTTAGACTTTCTTATTACCAAAATTTCCTGTCATTCGATTTTACTGCGATCAATTACACCCAGCCTGAACGCATGCAATTCCGCTACCAGTTGGAGGGGTCCGGAGAAGGCTGGACGGAGCCTTCTCAAAACCGCAACGCCAACTTCACCAACCTGGCCCCCGGAAGCTACACCTTTAAAGTGATGACGGCCAACAGTGCAGGAATATGGAATGAACAACCTGCTGTATTCCGGTTCAATATCCTGCCTCCGTGGTGGGCAACCTGGTGGTTCAGGCTATTGGTATCGGGGGTATTGATTTTTTCAGGAATTGCTTATTTTCAAAGCCGGGTGAGGAAGATTCGCGAAAAGGCTGAAGTGCGCGAACGCGAAGCGGGGTATAAACAACGTGAAGCCGAACTACAGCGCGAAGTGGCAGAATTCTCCAAACAGGTCGCAGAAGTTGAACTTGCTGCCCTGCGGGCACAGATGAATCCGCATTTTGTATTCAATTGCCTGAACTCCATCAATACATTTATCCTGCTCAATGACCCCAAAAATGCTTCCGGCTACCTTCAGAAATTTTCCCGCAAAGGGTGGGTCTGCAAGACGCAGGAAGGCGAACTGGCGATGACCACGGTTCCCGGTGTGGCGCCGGTGTTATGGAATTTCAGCGTCTGGGACGAGGCGGTCGCCAAGAAGTTGGACGGCCAGATGGGAAAACGCGTAGTGCTGCACTACAAGGAGTATCGCTATATCCCCACGACCTGCTTCGGCGAAACGACCTACTTCGTCGATCGCGTCGAGCTC
>JABWAJ010000551.1 GCA_013361075.1 Saprospiraceae bacterium
AGCGTTTGTTCGAAGTCTGCCGCCGTGAAAACGCGCGTTTGGCATTCGACGCCGTGGCCGGCGAATTGACGGGCAAAGTGTTAAGCGCCATGCCCGAAGGCGGGCGTTTGATCATTTATGGTGGGCTGGCACAGCAGCCTTCTAGTCTCGATCCTCGGTCGTTTATTAATGAAGGCAAGAGCATGGAGGGATTCTATCTGGGCCGCGCCATGCGGCAATTGCCCATGGCGCAACGGCTCGTTATGGTGCGACGCGCACAACAGGCCCTGGCAAAGGAATTACAAACCGACATTCAAGCGCGCGTGCCATTGGAAGCGGTAACCCTAGGCTTGCAGCAGTACGTCCAAAACATGTCGGCCGGAAAAGTTTTGGTGGTGATGAACAACACTGCGGCGGAAAAATAAACTTCCGAAAGCCGATATCATGATGATCGCCCGACCTGCTGCGTGGGCCGAAACGATTTTCCATCTCTACGTCTCCAGGCTTTTCCGACGCCACTTTCATGCGATATTTTTGCTCGGGGACTTCCCCAAAATTGCAGCCACGTTGCCGTTGCTGCTGGCGCCGAACCACAGCACATGGTGGGACGGTTTTTTCGTTCATCTCCTCAACAAGAAAATTTTCGCGCGCCGGCCTTATGTGATGATGCTCGAAGAACAGCTCGTGCGTTATCCTTTCTTCACGCGCTTGGGCGTTTTCTCCATCAATCCCCATTCCGCCGCGGATACACGTGCCTCGTTGCGTTATGCGGCACGCATTCTGCGCGATCCCCAAAACCTGCTTTGTATTTTTCCATAACTCCCGATAAGTAGGTTACTGGTGTGTATTTGACCGCATCCCGTGGTTGGTAACTGGCTACCTGGCCGTATGTTACCCGCAAAGTGCCGTTGGCATCCGGGTAAAAACGCTTGTCAGCAAACACGTCCATTTGGGCTTTCATGTATTTACGCTGCAACTCTTCTATTTTTGCCTGCAATTCGTTGTAAGTGGCCAATACATTTTTTTCGTAGTGCTCTACAATGCTGCGACAGAACTGAAAAGCATAGTCCCCCTCGATACCGGCTGCAAAATCTCCGGTAAACCCGGATTTCAGCAGGGCCGGATTTGCCAAAAGCGATTTTTCATAGACCGTCTGGGCCAATGCATCGTAATTTTTGCCGGCGAAAGTGATCTGATCCATGGCAAACTGCGAAAGGTGCTCCGGCTTTACCTTATTAAAATAAACTTCCATCAGGCGGGCAAAAATTTGCTGGTCCACCTCTTTGCGGTAGTCTTTTGCAAAGTTTTCAACAAATCGGCTTATTTGTTCTTGTTGCTTTGTATTCAGTGAGTTGCCACTGTTTTTATACATCGTCAGAAAGCGTTGCATGGTGTTCACGATCTGGAACAGCTCGATATTGCTTCCCCCAGTGATTTCCGAAATGTATTCCCTGGACTTGGCGTAAGGTTCGAGTTGCTGATACAGGGCTTCCAATTCAGACAGCAGATTACCGTAGGCAGTCTTCCAGCTGGCATTGGACATGACCCGATTTTGAAACGATTGTTCGTATTGTTGTTTTTTCAAAAGCGCCCCCGTTGCGTGAATGCCCTGGCTTTCGCCAATCCATTTTTTCCAGGAGTTGGCAATGCGCGCCTGTTTAGATGCATACTGAATTCTTGCTGCCGGGTCAGTACGCATGGCTTCTCCGATGATCTCCAGCGAAATATCCCGAATACCAATCCGGATCGGGTTGAGCACATCTGCCTGCATGGCTACCGCTGCACCAGGAAGGTATTCATCGGTACGGCCGGGAAATCCAAAGACCATGGTGAAATCGCCTTCCGAAATCCCATCCATTGAGATGGGTAAAAAATGGCGGGGTTTCAACGGCACATTGTCCGGAGAATATTCCGCTGGCTTATTGTCTTTACCTGCGTAGACCCGGAAAAGCGAAAAATCACCTGTATGGCGGGGCCAAACCCAGTTGTCAGTGTCCGCGCCGAATTTACCAATAGCATCCGGCGGAGTTCCCACCAAACGTACGTCGCGGTAGGTCTCAGTGATGAACATAAAATATTGATTGCCTTTAAAAAAGGGCCGGATCATTGCCTCCTCATAGCTTTCTTTTATGGCTGACTTCCGGATTAAGTCCAGATTTTTATCAATTTGTGACTGCCGGTCGCGTGGATTCATCGCTTCAGTTACCCCCTGAAGGGCAGCTGCTGTAACATCTTCTATGCGTACAATGAAAGTGGCAAATAAACCGGGGTTGGGGAGCTCATCCTTTAGCGTTTTTGCCCAAAATCCATTTTGCAAATAATTTTTTTCAAGGGTGGAGTGAGACTGAATCTGCCCGTAACCACAATGGTGATTGGTAAGGAGGAGCCCCTGACCTGAAATGATTTCTCCGGTGCAAAACCCGCCAAAATGCACGATAGCATCTTTAAGGCTACCTTTATTGATGCTGTAAATGTCTTCAGCTTTCATTTTCATCCCCATGCCTTGCATCTCTGCTTCATTCAGTTGCTGCAGCAGCAGTGGCAGCCACATGCCTTCGCCTGCCCGGGTAGCCAGAGTGAATAACAACAGTACCAAAATGATCGAAAATCGCTTCATATTATTGAAATTTTAGTGATTGGGCGTTAAATATAGCCTGTTTAAAAAAAATCATAGCAAGATTATTTTGCAGATTGGCCAACTCTCTGTATCTTCGACCTGGAAAACGTAAATGCGTTTTTCAAGAAACTAATCATAGGGATGACTTTTGGGCCCTTTGCACATTTTTATGTCGCAAGGGCTTTTTTTTTGCCCCTTTTTTCCAGCCTGGCTTCCCTAATCGTTCTGATACAATAAACGCGTTTTTATACCTTTCACCTGCCCAACCGAGCCGGTTACTCAATTTTCACACAAAAAACGCTTTACTGCTCCTTCTCAATCCGACATTTGTGCGTGTCAAATCGGGGGGTATCCCGGAGAAAATCGAGGGTAAGAAAAAAATAATCACCTTTTTTCGCCTGTTTGGCTGCCATTTCCGGGGGTTATTTATTCACTTTTTGTCATAAAAAATAAATTCAATTAATTGAATTTCAAAGCCAAACATGATCTTTAAGGCAAATCAATTGATTCACAATGGCGTTTTTTTGTCTTTGTTTTCAGAAGGGAATCGTTGAATATTTGTATCATCAAAGAGCAACTAATGAAAAGCAGTTGCCAAAATGCTGAAAAAAAGTTTCAGCAACTATCTATTGAGGATATGTTCATGGGATTATAATTTGTTAGTGGTGAGTCGCCCGAAGACTTTGGGCGACTTGCTATCTTTGAAAACGAAGTAGTCCCGGCAAAGATAAAGCAGCAAACAAAAAAGGCCAGCTCTGCAAAGCTGGCCAGATAAATGTTCATGGGATTAATGAAAGCACTAAAGTCTGCTGCAAAGGTACGAAATAATCGTTTTCATGCAAGTGTTGAAAGCGATTATTTCATGGCCTGTTTCGGGCCACATTGATTTTGGATATGTTCATGGGATTATAATTATTGTACCAGTCGCGTCTTTTCAGGCGCGACTTTTTTATTTTAGGGTTTTCCCTAAATTGTAAATCACACCAGATTAACATGATACAGTACCTGATTCATGCACTCGACCATACCGATGCGGGAGCACTTGATCGCCGCATGGCCGCCCGGCCAGCGCATTTTGAAGGAGCCATAAGGCTGAAAGCAAATGGAAATTTTATTATCGGCAGTGCAATATTGAACGATAAGGATCAAATGATTGGCTCCACGATGATTGTTCAGTTCGAAACAGAAGCTGCTTTTCAGGAATACTTTCAATCAGAGCCCTACGTTTCACAAGGCGTTTGGGGCGATATAAAAGT
>JABWAJ010000552.1 GCA_013361075.1 Saprospiraceae bacterium
CTGAATGGAGCTGGACATTTGGCGATGCAACCACCAGTACCCTGCAAAATCCCACCCATACTTATACGGCAAGCGGAACTTATGAGGTATGCCTTACCGCAACAAATGCAGGGGGAACCTCTTCTTCCTGCCAGGACGTAACCATTACAATTGTGGCCAACGAAGAAGTGGAACCCCTGGAAATGTTGAAGGTTTTCCCGAACCCGGCAGACCATTGGATTAATTTTGAAACTGGGGAAATCTCCTCGACCGATTTGCAGCTGACCATTCTGAACTTGTCGGGGCAGCAAGTGTTGAATACGGTACTTAACGGCACACGCGCCCTTGACATCAGTCCTTTTGCCAAAGGCACTTATTTGTACCTGATTCGGAGGAATGATGGCCGGGTTGTCGCCGAAGGACGTTTTGAAAAACAGTAAATTGGTGATCACTTATACGGTACTGGTTATTGATGGCTACGGAAATGGCAAAACACCTGACCCTTCCGTACACCTGTCAATAACCAGTATCCAATAACCAGTAACAGATGATAGAATTTTCCCGATTTGAACTTGCCAATGGCCTGAGAGTTTTGGTGCATGAAGACGATACCACGCCAATGGCAACGGTGAATGTTTTGTACAATGTTGGTGCACGCGATGAATTGCCGGATAAAACCGGATTTGCGCATTTGTTTGAACACCTGATGTTTGGCGGCTCGCTTAACGTGCCGGATTTCGACGACCCAATCCAGTTGGCAGGAGGAGAAAACAATGCTTTTACCAACAATGACATGACCAATTTTTACGATACCCTGCCTGCCCAGAATATTGAAACTGCTTTTTGGCTGGAGTCAGATCGTATGTTGAGTTTGAATTTTGATGATCAGGTATTGGATGTTCAGCGAAAAGTGGTGGTAGAAGAATTCAAGGAAACCTGCCTGAATGAGCCCTATGGCGACATGATGCATTTGTTGTCCGATATGGTATACAAACGCCATCCATACCGGTGGCCAACCATTGGCCTGGCACCTTCTCACATTGAAGGCGCAACCATGCCGGATGTCAAGCAGTTCTTTTTTCGGTATTACCGACCCAATAATGCCATTCTTGTGGTATCGGGTAATGTCAAAACTGACCAGATCAGGACGTTGGCTGAAAAGTGGTTTGGCGATATCCCCCGTGGTGAGACTTTTTCCAGGAATTTGCCTGAAGAGCCCGAACAAACAGAATTCAGACAGTTGATCAAAGAGGCTAATGTGCCCGTTGATGCCATCTATCTGGCTTTTCGGATGGCTGCCCGTACAGATCCGGATTTCTACGTCGCTGATTTGTTGTCGGATATTTTATGCACAGGACCATCTTCGCGGCTCTATCGGCACCTGCTCAAAGAACGCCAGTTGTTTTCCGGAATTGACTGTTTTGTTTCGGCTTTTATTGACCCGGGGTTGTTCATCATTGAAGGCAAGCCCGCCGAGGGCGTTTCGCTGGAAACTGCTTCAGCGGCCATCTGGGAAGAACTTGAGAAGCTGAAGACCGAACTGATTACTCCGCCTGAATTGCAAAAAATTAAAAACAAGGCAGAAAGCAACCTCGTGTTTTCTGAAATGAGCGCTTTAAATAAGGCAATTAACCTGGCATTTTTTGAGTTGCTGGGCGACCCTGACCTGATCAACAAAGAGGCCCAAATATACCAGCAAATCAGTGCGGCGGATATTCAACGCGTGGCACAGCAGATGCTGCGCCGGGAAAATTGTTCCCAACTTTGCTATGTAGCTAAGCCGGTTGGGGAACCTGTTGAAAATTGATCACAGATTCTATTGAAACCAAAGAAGATTCATGTTGTACACTAGACCTTTGGTCTATTCCTTCATGTCTTCGCTTTTCTGTTTAAAGCCAAAGCTTCTGGACAAACTAAAGCCAAGGCGAAATGCTCCTTTGTCCCACTGACCTGAGTTGTACGGAATGAAGTCAGTCTCTGCAATGCCTGTTGCATTGGTCAGGTTCAACTGGAAGGTATTGCAACCCGTTTTGAACTCCAGCCCCAGGCCGTAAATCGGGTAGTAGCCATTGTCTGTTGTGCGGGATTCTGCAATCGGAAAAGTGGCATCCGCCACAATACCCAACCATTTGGTCGCTTGTACCCGGGCACCTATGCCAGCGCTGAAAATGCCCTGATCGTCATTTTCAGGAACAAGGTTGCGGTGGGTGTATCCACCGGAAGCCTGAGCCGAAATTCGGTCTGAAAATTTTCGGGCAACCAGAATCTGTCCATGGTAAGCCAAACGGTGATTGAATTTAGGATAGCTGTTGATGGCATTGGTTTCGCCTTCAACTTTCTTTTCTGTTGAAAGGGAAGCTACACCGGCTAAAGCAACCGTTACAGGAGCGCCACCGCTTTCGGCCTGGCGCACAAGCCGGTATTTAGCGGATCCGTTTAACAACTGACGCATCCCCGGAGTGCCATCGGCCATAGTGCCTCCTCCTTTTGAACGGGACAAACCAATACTCAGGTTTTCCATAGCCCCATATTCCACACCCAGCATAAGGTCGCTCAGTGTTTCTAAACCGAGAAACGTTTCGCCTGTATTTTTTAAATCCAGCATCTCGCCGAATCGCTGGCTTAGCCGAATCTCCAGTTTGCCTTTTTCTACCACTTCAACAGCGGAAAGGTTCACCAGGCGAGTATCATGGAAGGTTTGACTTACTGGTGTAGCCATCGGCGCGGTTGCTTCCTGCGCATAACCATAACCTAAGGTGGAAACGGCAATTGCCGTGCTTAGCATTATTCTTTGGATCATGACGGAATGATTTTAAAATTTACCTTTAAATATATTGTTTCAAGATGCTTATACTGATAACCTTCGCCCTTGTTTCAAATTTACCTCACTTTTTATCAATCATTTGAATGACCAGATGATTGTTGAAATGAACAATATCTCAACCGATGTTGTATATTACGTTGAAGTGGTATTAACTTTGCCTTCAGAATATTGCTCAAATATAAAACAAAGTACATGTATCCGATAGAACTTACGATACCTATGGCTAAAGACCTCAACAATGAGGGATTCAAAAGCCTGACTACATCCGAAGAAGTTGTAGAAGCGCTTGATGCAGGTGAAGGTACAACCTTAGTGGTGGTTAATTCCGTTTGCGGATGTGCTGCTGCAAACGCGCGTCCGGGGGTGAAAATGGCGATTCGCCACGAAAAACGTCCTGAAAACCTGGTTACTGTTTTTGCAGGAGTGGACCATGAGGCCACCGGCAAAGCACGGGAGTACATGGCACCTTATCCGCCGTCATCTCCTGCGATCGCTTTGTTCAAAGACGGGAAACTGGTTCATTTTCTGGAACGCCATCACATAGAAGGCCGCTCAGCAGAAATCATTTCTGAAAACCTGAAAATGGCATTCGACCGGTATTGCTGAACATACCGGTATTGGCAAAACAAAAGCAGGCCATTGCGATTATCGCAATGGCCTGCTTGGCTTAAGCCTATGTTCATTTAGTTATTCACTGCTGTATTTGCATTGACAATGCCCCATCCAAACTCACTATTGCGGCCCGGATAGAACTGAGACGCGTTTTTCATCCGGTCTAAAACCTGTGCGCGTGTCTGCGCTGGATTGGTCGCCCATACCAGCGCAGCAATGCCTGCCGTAGTAGCAGTTGCTGCCGATGAACCTCCCACATAAGAAGGTTGGTTGCCACTCATGGCTAAGGTCAGCGAAGTGCGGGAATCACTGACGCTGCGTTGCATGACTGCCACAAAATCCACCTTGCTTCCGGAATGGCAGGTGTTGCATTTTACCAAAGAAGAACCGTCTTTAACGCCGGTTACGGCTACGATCTCAGCCATGGT
>JABWAJ010000553.1 GCA_013361075.1 Saprospiraceae bacterium
CCCTGCACAGGCGCCTACCCGAGTTATTCAAATCCAGCGGTAAAACCTTCCCTTACTGATTAATCGTTGTGTTTTTTTATCGAGGCAGCACCTTAAACGTACGTTCGTTGAGGGTATGTTGAATATTATCCCTTCACGTGTAGATTTCCGCAATCAAGAGTTGCCTTTTTACATAAAAAACGTCAAAAAAGTCAAAACTTTGCGCCGAAAAACGAACTTTCGTGCTCGCTAGTTATTAACAAAAAACATTTCCAAGCAATGACAACGTTCCTGAGAAAAATCTTTGTGCTTCCCCTGTTCGCAGTATCTGCCTGCCTGAGCATGGCCCAAAGCCATGCCGATGGCTTGGCGGCTATGCAGTTGGAAAACTGGGACAAGGCCATATCCATTTATACCAGTCTGACCCAAAAAGATCCGCTCGACCAAATCGCCTGGCTAACGCTTGGCAGTGCACATATAGCAAAGGGTAATAAGGCCAAAGCTAAAGAGGCATACGATGCCGCTTATAATGCCAAAGCGGAGGGCCCTTACGCCATGATCGCTACCGGCAGAATACTCCTGCTTCAGGATCAGATGGCCGATGCAGACGCGATATTCAAAAAAGCCACTAAAAATGCTCGTAAAGACCCCTCCGTAAAACGGCTGATCGGCGAATCATTTCTCTATGCACCTCCGGGGGTAAAGCCGAATTTTACCCGGGCGGAAGCCGAACTCAAAGAAGCAATGGATATCTCTGCCAAAGATTTTCCGACCCTGATGTCTCTGGCCTATTGTTATATGGAGATGCCGAATGGTGGCTTAGCAGCCCAGCATTATGAATATGCCGCTAACCAGGATCCCCGGAACACCTTGCCCCTCTTCATGCTGGCAAAGGTTTATCGTGCCGCCAAATTGTATGATAAATTCCTGGTTTATGCGGACAAAACCATAGCGCTCGACTCGAAATTCACACCTGCGCTGCGCGCAAAGACGGAATATCTTTATTTTGACAAACAGTGGGAAAAAGCCACACAAGCCGCTAAAGACCTGGTCAATAACGGCGCAGAAATAATTATCGAAGACGAAATGCTGCTGGCTAACCTGTTGTATATCACCAAAGATTGTATCGCCTGCAGCGAACTGGTGGAAAAAATCCTGAAAAAAGACGGTTCGAAGAACTACCTGCGCCGGTTGCAGGCTTATTGCCAATACGACAATGGTAAATACCAGGACGGGATGAAAATCCTGGAAGACTTTTTTAAACAGGTAGCACCGGAAAAAATACTGGCTTCCGACTATGAATACTTAGCCAGATTCCAGGTAAAAACGGGTCGTGATACGATGTCGGCCATTAAAAATTTCTACAAAGCCATCGAAATGGACTCCTCCAAATGGGCTTTGCACCTGGAAATGGCCGATCTGCTTTACAGCAAAAAAGATTACTGCGGCGCGGCCGTGGAGTATCAGAAACACATCGACTCCCTCTCTTCCCCAACCGCCTTGCAATACTACCGCCTGGGCCTTTGCCACTATTTTTGCCCCGACGACACGCTTCGCTACCACAAGGCGGAAGTGGTATTTGGTAAAGTAACCGAACTGGCTCCGTCGTCGGGTCTCGGTTGGTCCTGGCGGGCAAAAGCCATGTCCAAATTGGAACCGGATATCGTTAATCACCCGGAACTGTTGGAAGAATTTGGCAAAGCAAAACCGTTCTTCGATAAATATGTCGAAATTACAGAACCGGACACCGGCAATCTCGCCAAGAATAAACGCGACCTGATAACGGCTTACGAATACCTGGCTTCTTACTACTTCCTGCGCAAAGAAGACGCTTTGGCCAAAACCTACTTAGACAAATTGGTGGCACTAGACCCGGAAAACGAAAGCGCCAAGAATATCAAGTTGTTTATGGAAGGCCAAACACCTGCTCCTCCGGGTAAGGGCGGTGGCAAGGGCAAATAAAAAAACCAGCCCAACGGGCATTTTTGAAACAATCAAAACGAACGGCGCCGGTGCGTATCCCCGGCGCCGTTCGCGTTTTTAAGGATTTACTCCTGCCGATACCGCACGGGCAGCGTGAATCGCACCCGAACCGGTTGCCCGTTCGCTTCGCCCGGACTCCAGCGCGGCATCGTCAAAACCACTCGCACGGCCTCCTTGCCGCAACCGCCTCCGATATCTTTCAAAACGGATACATCGCTGATAGTACCATCCTTGTTGACCACAAGGGTCAATGCAACGGTAAAAAACGAGTTGAGAGCGGTTCTACGACGGGTGTTTATTTCCCGTAGGCGGCGGTTGTTTGTTGGGACTCGTCAAACTGCAGGCCCTCCATAGGGTTCCGGATAAACTGCAGTTCTTGTGGTGAAATATCCAGCATTACATAGTGTGCAATCTCGCATATTTTCATTTCGTCAAAGACGTCTACTACATTCTTGTAGCGAGCCTCCGGCGTGGCTTTTATGAGTACAGTGAGTTTAGACGTAGTTTTCATGGTACCGGGTTTATAGATGTCCGGTCGGATCTTGTCACCATAACGATTTCTCACCCGTGCTTTTTTGTCCAGCAGGACTTGCCGCAGCCCGTCGGATTCGAACGTCGTGGAATCCAACCGTGCATTGGCAGGGTCTTCATACCAGTACACTTTGTCTTTTGCGCCAAGAAGTAAGGTAATCGCCTGGTTTGCCGATACCACCGGCGGATCGTTAACCGGTGTTTTATCCGGCATCACCATGGGCATCACCTGGGGTTGGGCAAGCATGGTGGTCAGCATGAAAAAGGTGATCAGTAAAAAACCCAGATCGACCATAGGAGTAAGATCGATGCGGATGGGAATACGACGTGGAGAACCCCGCTTGGGCTTCGATCCGGTCTGGCGGTTGGTGATTGTTGTGTCTGCCATAACAGAAATATTTGTGATGAACTATACCTGATAGATGCATCAAAAGTGCATCATGGCGTACGCAACTTGTTGTTTTTCAGATTTTTACAAATAAAAAAGCGCGGCGCCGGAAAGAGTCGGCGCCGCGCTTCGGTATCACCGGCAGGCTGGCAAAACGGCCGTTTTTCACCACCGACGTGCCATCTTCATGCCCAGCAATCTCCCAACTCTCAGCCACCACACCCTCAGAAGGCAAAACCCGCCCCACTTTTTCCAGGTTGCGCCCACCCCACAAATAGTTTTTCAAAACAGGGGCAAAGAGTAAAGGATAAAGAGTTTCCGTATTCATTCAGTTACATTACATCCAATTAGATCATGTTGTCACAACTATTGTCCCACAGCAATTCCTCTTTTACCAAGTCAGGGTTTTCAGTAGCAGGGTTTTTCAGTAGTCCATTCCGTAGCCACCCTTTCCCAATCACGCAGCCCTTTTGGAATAGGCAAGGCATCTCCTAGGGGCGTAACAATTGGGAAAGACGCAGAACGAAGAGATGGCATTTGCTCCCAATTGCCTCGCCCGCACCTAAAAAGCCAGCCTTTTTTCTGGCAACGCTCCAGTGTGTGCCACCGCACGGGCGAGGCGGTTGGGAATCTGCACAGGGGTCATTGGGCTGGCACATTCCCCAACCGCTACGCCCCTACTGACTGAACACTGAAAATCCTGGTTTCAGTAGGCGCAAAATCCTTTTCGCACTTCAGAAACGCGATTTGGAAATGATAGCTATTATTGAAAACGTTGTTTCACGGTCTTTTCCTTGAGAGTCGGTAACAGTTAGGTGTATACTGGGTACTTGTCGGCAATCAAAATATCTAACCACATACCTGCACTGTCACACTATGAACAATATCCACATTTATCTGCCCATAGACCGACGATTAGCCCTAAGCAAAAACGAACCCCTCCCCCCATAT
>JABWAJ010000554.1 GCA_013361075.1 Saprospiraceae bacterium
ATGGTCGTGGATACAGACTGGATCAGGCCCTCCAGCGTGGAAAGTCCGGCAGAAAGCAAACCCAGAATGACCAGCAGCCCTGCGTAAACCGGGAACTCCTGTACGACATAGGCCGGAATAATGCCATCTACGGGTAGCGCAGCGCCATTGGCTTTAAGGTCTGGAAAGCTGATCCGTGCGTACAGGCCCGCAATGACAACCAAAAAGAAAAGCGTTTCCACCAAAATGGCCGTCATCAGGTATTTGTTTACATCCCGTTCATCTTTCAGCAACAAGGATTTGGTGATGATGTGGGGCTGGCAAACGATGGCAATGCCTACGATAAAGTTGCAAAAAATGACTTCAAAATAATCGCGGAATAAAAAACTGGCCGGGTTGGTTGCCTGGGTCAGCGCCGGGTCAATCGCGTTGAGCTGTTCGATGAACCCGTGGACACCTTTGCTGAAATGTTCGTAGCCCGATCCCAGCAAAATGACCGCCACTATGATCATCAGCACGGCCT
This sequence comes from Saprospiraceae bacterium, assembly GCA_013361075.1. GTDB lineage: Bacteria > Bacteroidota > Bacteroidia > Chitinophagales > Saprospiraceae > JABWAJ01. The sequence continues at coordinate 503 of JABWAJ010000554.1, forward strand.
GTATGGTGTTGGTGTACACCATCGAATTGGCACCGCCAAACATCATGTATCCGAACACAAAAACAACCATGCCGATCAACACATACAACTCCTTTACATTCAAGGCATTAGCCATCACTTTGGTCATACCTACGCAAATCAGCACAATAAAGGTGATGAGCAGCAGCGATAAAAATGCCATGTACAGGGAAAAGCCGGAACTTCCATACCGCTTGCCTACCCATTGCGCAATTGTGAGGGCTTTCACCGAAGCGCCGTGTTTTCGGAAGCTTTTGGTGAGAATGACCAACGAAATGAACAAGCCCAAAGGCAACACAATCCCCATCGCCAGAATGCCGCTTACTCCATACAATGCAATGAATCCGGGGTTGATGATGAAGGTTGCTGCACTGGTAATCGAAGCAGCAAGCGACAATCCCACTGTGATGGGGGAAAACTGAACGTTGCCCAACGCATAATCGGCTATGGAGCGATTTTTGCGCGCACCGCGGTAAACGATGTACAAAATAATACCGGCGTAGGCCGTCAGCAAAATTGCGGTGGCCAATACCATTTCCTGTGATGCCATAGTTGATTCGCTTTGTTTCGAGTGAATACAGCGCCGGATTGCGCAGGAGATAAAGTTAGATTTCTTCGCTGTGTGGGAATTGGTTTCGGGTTGCAATTAAGGCTGAAGGGTGAAAAAATCAGGGGTGGACTTTAGGGTAAGATATAGGATTGAGATCGGTTTTTAAAGATATTAATCGGCCAATGATGGTTTTTAAAAAATTGAATTTCAGAATATTAGCAAATAAGTTCTTAAATATTTCAGTTTTTAGTTGGATGAAAAACCAGTCTTGACTTATCATTCTTTGTTTGTTTCCCGCTAAGAGCACTAAGGTTGCGCAGAGGCCGCAAAGCAAGAGGGCATCGGATAGGTTTCCTGCAACGGTGCTTGTGCCTTAGCAGGATCCTATAACCATACAACAAAAAAACCAAGTCCGGCACAGATCACCGGACTTGGTAAGGTGCAGGAAAAGCCCTGCAACAGGAAATATTAAGTAGATGGAAAACTGAGAACCGGCTTATTGCTCGGTGTTCTCTTCTTCCAATCTGATTTTATCGCGATAAACGGCTTTCAGCTTCTGGTGTCTTTTCTGAACAGAAGGCTTGGTGAATTCTTTGCGGGTACGCAATTCGCGCATGACGCCTGAGTTCTGAAACTTACGCTTGTAGCGCTTGAGCGCTTTGTCAATAGGTTCGCCGTCTTTAATCTCAATGATGAGCATACTGGTATTTTTTTACAAAATTTTGTTGTTTGACTCTTACGGGGTGCAAAGATAGGAAGTTGATTCAAATTACTTTCTACTTTCAAAAAAAAATAAATCCAATTTGAGGATTTGGTGACTAATTTGAGGGTTTGAGGATTTGAAGATCAGAGAGCCGTACGACCTTGTTAATTGAAAATGAATTACATAGGCTCTAATCTAAATTCCTATTCCTGAACCACAACTTTTGCCATTTTGCGGAAACCCTGCCCGGTTACTTCCAGCACATACACCCCGTTTGGAAGACCCGCTACCTCCAATTCATTAACCCCCTCTAGCAGCATAACCGCCCGGCTGTGAATCACCTGGCCATACAGGTCGTACAATTGGATGTTTGCCGGACCTGCCTGGGTGGTATTCGAGCAGTCGAAGAACAACTTGCCGTTTTGAACCGGATTGGGGAATACTAAAAGCTTCCATGTTTCCAGGGGGACAACGGTTGCATTCACAGGTGTATCTATCCCTAAAGTATCACAGAAGCTTTCCGCCTGATCATACAACCTGAAGTTGGGAAAATAAGGCAATGTTCTCACATTGTTCACCGGCAAAGGCAAGCCTTCACTTTCGTAATAAATGCTGTCCCCATTCGCAGTTGGAAAGGAAATTTTGTTCAGAAATTTTTCCCGGTGAACAAAGCCCACATACAATTTGCCGTCAGGCGCGTATTGCATATTTGCCAAAGAGACATTGTACAATCGCGGGTATTCATCAAAGTAAAAAGGTCGCCTGAAAACGGAATCCAATTCTAAAGGAGTATCTTCCAGATTTATGCGGTAAATGCCCAATTGTGCAGTCGTATAAAGCCATCGGCTATCAGGCGAAAAAGCTGCCCCGCCACCTGCCAGCGTATAAGGCGGTACCCCAGTGCCCAAAGGATTGTTGAATGTTCCGCTACACCGGTCGAAGTCCATCACCACCAAATGACAACTGCCTGCACGGGCATACCTGGAACCATCCGGCGAAAAAGTGGAAGCGCCCATTCTCCGGCATCCCATTGGGTCTCCGATGGTTTGAATGCCAATAAAGGATACACCTGTGGGCGAAAGCAGGTGAATAAAATACTTGTTGCTATTGAACTCCGGCGTTACAACCCACCAATCCCGGCCATTTCCATGTCTGGTCATCGCGAAGGATTCTACATCTCCATCAACCAGCAAGTTGTTTTTATTGATAACAGATCCTTTGCCATCATCCCCAGCCATATCAATTTCAGAAAAATACAATGGTCCGTAAGTAATTTTGCGCACCGGGTCATAACCTGCCCCCAGGTGCAGCACAATCCAACGGGTCGGGTGATCCGGATGAGGCAGAGCCACTGCTCCACTGGGCACAGGATAACCAAAAAACGGGCAAAACTGATCGCTCATCGTTCCAGGATTTAATCCGTCTCCATTCGTCATCAGTTCTTTATCAACATTGTAAATATTGCAACCGTTGGAATAAAAAAGAATATTACCCGCCGTATCTGAAGCAACCGCCACGGTCGCTTCAAAATTCATATTCAAATCAACCGGTTCTACCACGACAGAATCGTTTTCAAACCGCACCCAGGCATTCCCACTGTAAGGCGCTCCGGGGAATTCAACAGCCCCCAAAGGCCAACGGGCATCAGGTTGGTATTGGCCGTAAGCAGGTAGCAAGGAAAAGGCAAAGACAAAAGTCAGATAAGCGTATTTCATCATCATGATCTTATTCTTTTCTGGGGGTTAATAAAGATTTGATCACTTCGCCTTCAGCAGGCAATTCCGCCCACACCTTAGGAATCACACCGGTTTCCAGGTATTCAATCCGGTATTTTACAAACTCAAATGGGTTCTGAAGGATTTTCAACTGTTCTTCCGTACACCCCTTGCAATCGGCAGTTTTAATGCCGGGCAAAACAGTATACCCGCGCTTTTCATGCGGATGAGCGAATTCCTTATCGTATTGAATACGCTGGAAAGAATCGTCCGTTTGCTGGAAGTTGAACGTATCGCAAGGGGATTCCGCCCACTCGGCGAGGCGGTAGTTTGG
>JABWAJ010000555.1 GCA_013361075.1 Saprospiraceae bacterium
GCGAAACCCGGAAGTCTCAGTAATCATAGTGATACACTCTTCCGAATATCCCATGGCACGAAGCAAACCGCCCAGTTGCCATTGATTGAGGGGCACACCTTCCCATTTGAAATCTAAACGGAAACGCTGCCAGAATTCGGGCGTAGGTGCACTGGGCGCAGTTGCAACCCCATTGGCCTTAAGAATCCGGTTGTATACCACATTGAGGATCTCACCCGGACTTTGATTTTGCTCAGCAGGTTCTAAATCATAGAGTTCACCCCAGATCGCATTGTTCGCTTCTGCCGACTCGGCCGCAGTGAAGCTGTGCCCCCGGAAGGCAAGGCGGTTGGTGGTCATTGGAAAATATACCGCGTCGTCGCACAAACGCAGCGCATTGAACAGCGCCATGAGGGATTCCATGTTGTGTTCAAACCGCATGCCGCCTTCTTCTTCTTTAACGAGCACGCTCTGCGGATCATAAGGGTCGGGTATGCTTACCAGATCAGAATCCAGCCTGCCGCCGGTCCTGTTCAGGCGCTCAATAATTGTAATGTTGCGTTTTTTGTCCTGACGGAGCAGTCGCCATGCCGCATAAAGCCCGGATACACCTGCACCAATGATAAGGAAATCTGTTTTGGAAGGAACTTGTAACTGGGTATTCATTGCAAAGGGGACGGGTTTAAATTTCAGGATGAAAGTATTTTGGCAAATTTACTTTCAAATAGCCCCTTACACATGCGTATAAATACGTGTTTTCTGGAATAGGTAAAAATATTATTCTAAAAAGGCATGGCCACAGGAAGAAATTCGTAATCATCCGGATTAAACACCCTGGTTTCCTGCTGAAAATCAACCATCAATCCCGGGTAGATGACAGGATTGTTGCCCTTCTCATCGAGGTACCAGCTTTTGCAGCCGGTATTCCAAACCGTGTTGTTGAATTTTTGCTGCAGCGCTTGATTGTAGCGCGTCTGCACCCCGGGTTTTAAATCCAGCGCTGTATTACCCGGTTGTTGTTCTAAAAAATCGAGGTATTGGATCACATAATTCATTTGAGCTTCCAACGCCAGCAGGATCGAATTATGGCCAAAGCCTGAGTTTGGCCCCAGCAGCAGGCAGCAATTCGGGAAACCGGAAACCACCGTACCTTTATAGGCCGTGATGCCCGATTCTTTCCACTCACTGTACAATTCCCGCTCGTTCCTTCCAAAAAATTTCATGCGGTCAAAATCAATAATTTCAAACCCAGTAGCAAAGATGATGACCTCAAAATCCCGTTCGACTCCTTCTTTCGTCAGCACCCCGCCAGGTGTGATACGGTCAATGCCGGTTGTTTCAAGCAATACATTGTGCCGGTTGAAGGTGGGTAAAAAATCGTCAGAAAACACAATTCGCTTGCAGCCCATAGCGTAATCGGGCGTCAGGCGCCGGCGAATTTCAGGATCTGTAACTTCTCTGGCTAATTTTTTCAGGCATAGTTTTTTGAACAACCAATACCGGAACCGATTGCCAAAAAACAACCGACCCCGGTACTCCAGAAAACGAAAAAGTGCCTGGCGCGCCAGCCGCTGCAGAATTGGAAACCGCCGGTATGCTGTTTTTAAACCTGCCGACGACTCCGCATCAAACCGATCTGATACCCAACTGGGGGTGCGTTGAAAAACAGTTAGTTGTGCAACTTCCCGGGCAATGGCGGCAACAATCTGGATCGCACTGGCACCGGTCCCGACCACTGCTACCCGTTTTCCTTTTAGTTCGATGCTGGAATCCCATTTGGCAGAATGCAGGATTTTTCCCTGAAAATCAGCCATTCCGGCGATATCCGGAAATTTAGGACTTTGAAACGGGCCAAGCGCAGGTATAATCATGCGAACCGTCGTACGGCGCCCCTTCCGGTCGGTGAGTTCCCAAATCCCGTCTTGTTCGAGGTATTCAAACCGGATGATTTCCGAATCCAGCCGGATGTATTGGTCGAGTTGATGCTTTGCGCAAACGTTTTTCAGATAGGCCAGAATCTCCGGTTGTGGGGAATACCGCCTGCTCCAGTCCGGGTTGGGTTCGCTTTGAATGGAATAAAGAATAGACGGGATGTCACAGGCGCATCCGGGGTAGGTGTTGTCCCGCCAGGTACCTCCAATTTCTCCGGCACGTTCAAAAATGACGAAAGAAGTCCGCCCCGATTCCAACAGCCTGAGGGCCGCTATGATGCCCCCGAAACCCGCGCCGATGATGCCTGTTTGAAAATCCGGTTTCATGATGATTGCTTTCGCGAGGGGGATTTGGGTATTTTTTGGCAGATAATGGTCTGCCGGATTCAGCCACTACCGGGCCTATTCTGTTCGCAATGCTTTGATGGGATCCTGGATGGCAGCCTTGCGTGCCGGAAAAAGGCCAAAGGTAATGCCAATCACTGCTGCCACCCCAAACGCCAGTAAAATAGACCAGCCTGAGATAACCGTCGGAATTTCGGCTTGCGAGGCGATCAGCCGGGCAGAGACAATGCCGAGGATCACCCCGATGAGCCCCCCGAAAAGGCTGATGAGCACAGCTTCCAGTAAAAATTGAAAAACAATATCCCTGCGGGTAGCCCCCAGCGAACGGCGCAAGCCAATTTCTTTGATGCGTTCCAGCACAGAAGCCAGCATGATGTTCATGATGCCAATGCCCCCGACCAGCAGGGAAATGCCTGCAATGACCGCAAGAACCAGGTTGAAGGTCTCCTGGGTTTTTTGCTCCTGCTCCAGCAGCAACTCGGGCACTTCAATTTCATAATCCAGCACGTCGTGGTGGCGGCGTTTCAGGATGCGGGCAATCACATCCGCTGTGGCTCGTAGGTTTTCAGACTGGTTTACCTGCACAATTGCGCGGTCGAGCTGGTGGTAGTTTTTATCCGTTTCTTCCTGATTGCCCCAGCCACCGCCACGGCCCACATCGCTTTTGGTAATCAGTGCGCGGTTGTTGAACCGCAACAGCACGGTCGTTACCGGGATGTAAACATCGTCGTTGTAATCGCGGATCCCCAGGCTTTTCAGGCTTTCTTCGCTGGCCACCCGCTTTTCGAGGATGCCGATAACGGTGAACCAGTTTTGCCCGCATTTGATTTGTTTCCCAAGTGCTTCATCTGTACCAAAAAAGCGCGTCTGGATGTTTTTGCCGATGATGCACACCGGCCTTCCTGCATCTATTTGCCCCTGGCTGAAAAAAGCGCCTTTTTCGACGCGCATCTGGTTCAGTTCAAAAAAGGAATTGGTAACCCCTACGCAGCGCGATTTCTCTAATCGCCCCGACTGGATGATGCTAACCGGCACTACAATTTCCGGGCTGATTTTCCAGACCGTGGGCGTAACTTTTGCAATGCCCTCCAGGTCAGCCAGGGTAAGGCCCGGCGACCACGGCAGTTTGTCTTTATTCGTATTGTTGTTGGTGTTGCCCGCTGCACTCTGGTTGGCTTTGTTGTTGTCTTCGTCGTCTTCGGAAGGAATGACCGACTTAATGACAATGTTGTTGGCACCGATCAGTTTCATCTGATCGAGAATCGCCTGTTTGGCCCCCGTCCCGATGGCGAGCATGGCAATCACCGCGCCAACTCCGAACACGATGCCCAGAGCGGTCAGAAAAGCCCGTAGTTTGTTGGCATTGATGCCTTCCAGCGCCAAACGGAGGTGGAAAAAAATGCGATTCATCATATCCTTCTGTGTTGGGCTATTCGATGATGATAAACATTCCGTCTCCGCCGCTTTCCGCCGGCTCTTCGTAGTTTTCCACGTGCTTCATCCGTTCTTTTGCTTTGGCCTCCCGTTCTTTTCGTTCGGCCTCCTGTTTTTTGCGGATTTT
>JABWAJ010000556.1 GCA_013361075.1 Saprospiraceae bacterium
CAACAGTCGGAACCGCCCTGGCTACTCCCAACATCGCCGTTGTTGGCAGAACTGGTCGTGCCTGCCGTGATGTACCCACCATCTGAAGTAGGTTGAATGCAATAGCCATAATCATAGGCATTGCCTCCAAGGGCGCGTTGCCATTCGATGATCGGTTGAGAGAAAGCGCCAGCACACAGTGTGCTGAAACATAAAGTCAAGATTTTTTTCATCTTGGGTCTATTTTATTGTTTTTAGGATAAATTACAGATTCGAATCACTTCGCCCGTTCTGTTACAAACACGACCAAATCTTCCATTGCCTGCCGTACTTCGGATAACGGAAATTCATGCAACAAAGTGAAGGCTTCTTCGCGAAAGCGGTACATCGCCTGTCGGGTGTATTCCAGGCCGCCGCTCTGGCGCACAAAATCAATGACTTCTTTTACTTTTTCGGGGCGTTCACTGTACCGGCGAATGTTGTTGATGATGATCCGGCGCTCGTTTTTTGGTGCTTTCGACAAAGCATAAATGAGGGGCAGGGTCATTTTTTTTTCTTTGATGTCAATGCCAAGCGGTTTGCCAACGTCATCCGCGCCGAAATCAAACAGGTCGTCCCGGATCTGGAAGGCGATGCCTATTTTTTCTCCAAACAATCGCATCCGTTCAATGAGTGCTTCGTCTTTTGTAGCGGAAGCTGCTCCTACCGCGCAGGCAGAGGCAATCAGGGAGGCTGTTTTCTGGCGAATGATTTCGTAATAAATGTTTTCTTCAATGTCTAAGCGGCGCGCTTTTTCAATTTGCATCAGTTCGCCTTCACTCATGGCTTTTACGGCTTCTGATACGATTTCGAGTTGCCTGAATTCTTTGTTGCGCAGCGAAAGCAACAGCCCCTGTGAAAGCAGGTAGTCGCCAACCAGTACGGCAATTTTATTTTTCCACAGCGCATTGATCGAAAAAAAACCACGCCGTTCGTAGGAGTCATCCACCACATCGTCGTGGACAAGACTGGCCGTGTGCAGCAGTTCTACCAGTGAAGCCGCATTGTAGGTAGCAGGCCCTGACTCGCCGCAAAGTTTGGCCGACAGGAATACAAACATGGGACGTACCTGTTTGCCTTTTCGCCGGATGATGTAGAACATGATCTTGTCCAGCAATGGAACTGCACTGCGCATGGATTCCCGGAAATGGGCTTCGAATTCCTTCAGTTCGTGTTGGATAGGCTTCTGTATAGATTGGAGCGACGTGACCATAGTTTGAATTTGGTAGCCAAAGCTAAACGATTAAAACAAAAATCCCTCGAAAAAGCTCATTCTTCGTCATCGTCTTCTGCTGCTTCCAGTTCATCAGCCTCTTTTCCTTTCCGGATTTGTACAATCGGGTTGGTGGCAGTGCCCGTTATGGTCATCGGAATGCCAACGATGCCCAGGGGCGGCAATCCCAGGCGAAATCGCAGGTTCAGCCTGCCGTCTAAGGAGGTTTGGCCTTCAATGCGTGGCCGAAAGCCAGCCACTTTCATCTTCGTGCGCTCGATGGTAATGATGTTGTTGGCAATGGACGAGTGCAGCACCACTGCCTTAAATGCAGGGTTGCTGATGCTGTCTTTACCGGTAGCTTTGCTAACAGCGCCAAAGAGTTTGAGCCCCCTGACCTGAACCTGTTCTAATTTCAGAGTACCCTTACCTTTGATGCTGGGATATACAGGCTCCATATTGCCATTCAAGCGGCCCTGAAGTTGATAATCCACGGAAATCAATCCACTGGCTTTGGCGGCAGCGCTTGCCATTTCGCGAAACAAGGGAATTTCGTTGTACGCCCTTTTTACATCAAAAGAATCCGCTTTGAGTGTTAAGTCAAATCCTGCTTTGCGCAAACCTGCCGGTGCATAACTTCCCGATAAGGCCAATGTCGCCCCTGCGATACCAGCCTGCGTTTGCTGCAACTGCAATTTTCCTTCTTGCAAAGTCAACAACCCTTTAAAATCCTCGACTCTGGTTTGTCCGTAAGCAATAGATTTTACGGAAGCTTCCAGAGCCAAATCCATATTTGCGGGCAATTGTACCACGCCAGGGGCTGTTGTTGCCGCTCCTGCATTTCCCGGAGTCGCATTGGCTGCCGGAGCTGGCCCCGCAAAAACCATGAAATCATCCACGACCACCCGCGGACTGGCTACAGACAATTTTCCACGCAATAGCCCCCCGGACAGCACATGGCTGATGAAATTTTGGGCGTAGCCGTTGAGCGTAAATTCGTTGTCCCGATAGCGCAAGACGGCATTTTCCAGCCAGGCTTTTTCCTGCTCAAATCGCAGGGTCGTACGGGGCACAAAAAAAGGAAACGGATAGTTGTCGCTGTGCAGTTCCAGGTTTTGCAGTTGCAGGGTTCCTTTGTTGTTCAGGCGGTTGTAGCGACCGGCTATGGCGTCGGCTTCCGTTCCTTTCAGGTCTAAACTGGCTTTCAGCAGGCCACTTAAAGCGTATTCCTTCACACCAAAAACCTGGTAAAGTTTATTCAGGTCGAGCGTGCCATCGGCATGGATGTCGTAACGCAGGTTTTCGGGATTTTGTACTGCTGCCCGAATGTTGAACGGTTGCTTTTCGAAGACAAAAGCAACCGGTTTTAACGTCAGAGCCAGATCGCGGTAGCTGTTGCTTTTCAGGCTGGCTGTGATTTCCATATTTTCAATAGGGTAGGGGTACCAGGGCGTTTGCAGGCGGCCATTTTTGAGTTGCACGACGCCTGTGGCTGCCGGAAATACTTTGTAATCAGAATCCAGCCGCCCTTCGGCTTTCAGGTTGGCGTTCAGCGTACCTCCGAACACATAGCCTGCAATCGGTATGGCACGGGCTATGTCTTCTAATTGCAGATTGGCTTTCAAATCCGCTTTCACGGTGCTTTTTTTGAGTCCTTTTAGCGACAGATTGCCTTCCACCAAACCTTTGCCGATGGCTGCTTTGAGTTGTTCGAGGACAAAACCGGCATCTTTCAGTTTACCCGTTTTGCAGTCCGAACGGAAATTCGCTGCGATTTGCTCCACAGCCAAAGGAAATTCCCGATATTTGAAATAGCCGTTGTGTAAATCAAGCACCAATTGGTAAGCCGGGATGGACGTAATCACCGTATCGGGGCGAAAACGATCGGGATTCTGACCGGTTCGGTAATGGCCGTCAGCTTTGGCTTGCAGGTTGAGTTGACCATGCAATTGGGCAATGGACAGGCCGAGAGCATTGTCCAACTGCTCCAGATCTAACTTGCTGTTTATTGCTGCTTTGAGATAAGGCGTTTCAATGCCCCGGAGGTAAGCTGTGGCCCGCGTAGGCAAGCCGCCCAGCTCGAATTGCAGGGTGTCAATGGCGATGGAAAGGCTGTCGGGCTGCAAACGGGGCATTAGCACTGTGCTATGGATCCAAAAATTTTTCAGCGGCACAGCGGCCTGCTTATGCCGGATAGAACCATCGTGTACCCAAAGTTTTACAGACAGGTCCGGGGCTTGTTCCGTTGCCGCCCGGTAGCTGCCTTTCAGTGCCACCCGGATTTGCGACTGGCCGCTGAATTCGGTTTCCCTAAACCATTGATCGTATTCCGGGGGCAGGGCAGAAAAGATATTGCCGAAATCCGTCACGCCGGAAACCACATTCAGGTCTATATCGTAGCCTTCTTTAAGGATGGCCATTTCGCCGGAAAAATCAACCGGCAGTTTGTTGATGAGCAGGTTGTTTTTGGCAAAACGGAATACGAGTGAAGCGGTATTAATGCCCGTGACGAGGTCAGCTTCGAGCCTGCGGCGCTGGATATAAGCTGTGTGTTGGTATTCAAAATCGAAATTTTCAGCACGAAG
>JABWAJ010000557.1 GCA_013361075.1 Saprospiraceae bacterium
GCTGAAACAGAGGACATTCCAATAGAAGACAGAAAATCTACAGAGCGGGCAAAACACCTGTATAAGCTGTTCAACGACGCCGCTGTGGCCATGAAAGCCATTGACCCATCACACCCTGTAGCCCTGTGCAATGGCGATTTATTGTTTCTTGACATCATCGCTAAGGAGTGCAAGAACGTGGACATTTTTGGCATCAATGTGTACCGGGGCGTTTCGTTTACCGATCTTTTTGACCGGGCAAAAAAGGAATACGGGAAGCCGGTCTTATTGACGGAGTTTGGCAGCGATGCGTTTAACGCTGCTACCATGGAAGAAGCGCAGCGGGAACAGGCCGTGCTTGATTTGGCAAACTGGCGGGAGATTTACGAAAATGCAGCCGGCCTTGGCAAAGCAGGCAATTCTATCGGCGGATTTACCTTCCAGTTCAGCGACGGCTGGTGGAAGTTTGGCCAAACCAAAAACCTCGATGTACACGATTCCAACGCTTCGTGGTCAAACGGCGGATACCTGTTTGACTATGCAGCAGGCGAAAATAACATGAACGAGGAGTGGTTCGGGATTTGCGCCAAAGGGCCAACCAACGCAGCAGGGTTTTATCAATTGTTTCCAAGGGCTGCCTATTATGCCTTAAAAGAGGCTCATCAAATAGACCCTTATGCCAACAATGCCTCCATTAATTCCATTCAGCAACAATTTGCGCGCATCCAGGTCGGAGATGCCTTTTTGAAGGCCAGGGGAGACAAAGCAACCCTGGAAGGGGAAAAACTCAAAAAAATCAGCTTAAGCCGGCTCAGCGCGCAACTTTCTACTTTCAATACCGGCGGCAACCTGATTTCCACGCCCAACAGCCCTGTGCCTGGCAATACCACTTATCCCGACCAATTGGGTTTTGACCATACCCAGTCTTTCTTCGTGGGTGTGGAAGCCAATCCAACCGCCAACATGAGAGCCAGTGTGGAAATGAACGTGCTGGGTAATGTGGCCAACAACCCGATAGACCAGATTTTTTATGAGAACCGGGGACGTCGGGTGCAAGTGAACAGCACCAACGGCAATTTGACAGTAGAGTCGTTTAACCGGGTGCAGGTTTACCAGGCCAGCTACGAATGGAATCATAAAATGTTCGACCTCAGAGGTTTTTATCGTACCGGGCACTACCATTGGGGCTATGAAGGCGACTTCTTCGGCCTTTACCCCGAAGCCAATTACGGCCCTCAGATTGACCTTTACAATGGCATAGCCCCCTTCGGCTTTGAAGTGGATGGCAAAAAGGAATTGAAAGACTTTAAATTAGCTTTTGGCCCGCAGCTCTGGTGGGGTGCCAACCCGGCCATTTTGCTGAAATACCGGAAAGAACTGGGCAAAGTTAACGTCACCGGAATTTTCCACGAAGACCTGGATCAACTGGGCTTAACGGAAAGTTCTTTTGCCATTCCCCAGCCCAAAACCCGGCGTTTTTCCTTGCATTTGAACCGGGTATTTGGTAATTTTGGCGTAGACATTGGCGGCTTGTGGGCCGGCCAGCCGCTCCAGGGAAGGGTGTTTCAGGTGATGCGGGAAGAAGACGGCAAATCCGTTGCCTATCAGGATGAAATCAAAACTGAAGATAATTTTGGTGGAAAAATAAAACTGACTTACACCGGAGGCAGATTCAACTGGTATGCCCAATCAGCCGCTCAGGGGTTAGTTGCCAATGGCGGCGTTGACCAAACCCTGACTTTCACCGGCTGGAGACTGAAAGACAGCGGCAGCGGCAACCAATACAATTTCCTCACCGGTTTTTCCTACCTGCTGGGTAAGCTCCAGATAGCGCCCAACTTCTTGTGGCAAAAACCAATAGAAGGCCCTATCCCTACCGATGTAGATGCACCTGGCAGGCCCCGGAACATCCTCTCTGATCCTTTTGTCGTGCGGGGCAACCGGGAGCAGGTGGCGGCTGAAATCCTGTTCACCTTCGACCCCACCCCCGGCACCTGGATGTATAACTGGGACACTGACCGCAGCGAGGATGCCAAATTTGCCCTGAGTGCCGGAGTGGTCTATCGCCACCTGCCTACCACACAGGATGCAGCCATTGGTATCCTGCCCGACGGACGCACCACCTTTGCCTTCCCCGGTGCTGCACCTGCCAAAGACTTATGGGAAGTGCATGCCCGTTTGGTTTCCAAGATGAGCAGCAACTTTGGGTGGATTGCAAATGTATATGCAGGCGATGCGCAGGCCAACGGAAGCGACGCCCGTACCATCCGCCGCTACGGGATAGATTGGCGAATGATTTACAAGACATTAAAAATCAATTCTTTTGCTAGGGTTAACGATTGGGGTCCTTACGATTATCACCGGGATTTCAACCTCACTTTCCCGCTTCAGTTGATGGCAGATATATCCGTCTCTTTGGCAAAACCCGATTGGGCGTCCGCGGCACCTACCGTACGCTCGACCGTTTCTCGCCCCGCTATGCGCCGACACAAACGGTCAATAGTGCCGGAAACCTGGTACCCGACCCAAATGCCATTGGTTTCGACGATGGGAACGAATGGGAAATCAGAACTTATGTTTTCATCAACATCGGAAAATAAGGACTGCTAACGCTACTGGTAGATTAAGCCGATTTGATTGGTTTGAAACGATCCTGTGAGACGATGCCGAATATTTTCTCAAATAAAAACTTAACTGTGATGAACCAATACCGCTTCATCTTTTCGATAAAGAATCTTTCCGTTGGGGTACTTGCATTTTTCTTACTTGGGTGTGAGCGCAATCTCGACGACTTAACACCTGCTGAATACCCTACCAACCCTGAAGTGTTTATTGAAACTTTCAGTCCGGGATTAAACTATGCTGCTTTTGGCGGCTCTGTACCGACAGCCTTTGATGTAGATACGGAAGTGACCTTTGAAAGCACCTCCCAGGCTTCCATGCGATTTGAAGTACCTGATGCAGGAGACCCCAGAGGAGCTTATGCAGGCGGCACCTACTTTACAGAAACCGGAAGGAATTTGTCGGGATACGATGCCTTGACTTTTTGGGCAAAAGCCTCTCAACCCGCCAACATCGATGTAGTAGGGTTTGGAAATGACCTGGGTGCGTCAAAATACCAGGCAACCATCAACGGATTGCCAGTGACGACCAACTGGAAAAAGTACATCATTCCCCTGCCCGATCCGTCCAAACTAACAGCAGAACGGGGAATGTTTTTCTATTCTGAAGGTCCTGAAGATGGCAGAGGCTATACCTTTTGGATTGATGAACTGAAGTTTGAAAAGCTGGGCACCATTGCCCATCCCCAGTACGCTATTTTGAACGGGGAAGATCAGGTAGAAACTTCGTTTATCGGCATCACAAAAAACATCGGCGGGCTAACTTCAACCTATAACCTGCCTTCGGGAATCAACCAAGCCGTAAATGCTGCACCCGCTTATTTTGAATTTGCTTCATCGGATGCAGCCATTGCCTCTGTGAATGAATTCGGGGTAGTGACGGTGAACGGCGGCCCGGGCACAGCCCAAATTACAGCTACCGTTGGCGGAGTTGCAGCCAAAGGGTCTTTGACAGTGCAGTCTGTGGGCGATTTCCAACCTGCTCCTGTGCCTGTAAGGGATGCAGCTAAAGTAATTTCAATTTTCAGCGATGCATATACCAATGTGCCCGTGAACTATTACAATGGTTATTGGGCACCTTTCCAGACCACACAGTCAGCAGATTTTTCAGTAAACGGGGACGATATCCTTAACTATACCGATTTTAATTTCGTCGGCATTGAGTTTAGTGCCCCTACAGTAAACGCGACTTCCAT
>JABWAJ010000558.1 GCA_013361075.1 Saprospiraceae bacterium
GACGGAGTCAGCGTGGTTGCAGGCATGCCGTCAAGGGTCCAGGCCCCGTTTGGGGTAGCCGTGGCGTTCAGCAGGCTATTCAACGGCACTGCGGGGGCATTGCTGCAAAGGGCACCGGGGCTCGTCCAGGAAGCGTCGAGATCCGCTAAAGTGACGGTTACCTCGTCGGTGGCCTGGCAAACCTGGCGAAAACTGATGTCGTCTAATGAAAAATCGTTGCCACTGGCTGTAGTGTTGACGTTGACGATGCAAATGGTAGCCGTGGTGGTATTTGCTGACGTCCAGGACGAGCTGAATTGCGTCCAGTTGCAGGTCGAGGATGAGGCCATGTACACGTTGCCGATTTGTATGCCGTTGATGGAAAACCGCAACCTTGCCGGGTTTTGGGAAACGGCAGAGCAGGCCCATGCGCTGAACAGGTATTCTGTATTGGCCTGGATGTTGATGGTTTGGCACCAGACGTTGTTCGACTGGCCCGAGCCATTCACCGTCATCATGTTGCCGGGAACATCGCCGGTGTGGTCTTCACAGTCGGCGAACTGGTTGTGCGCCTGACCGGAGTTGGAGACGATGGCGTATTCATTTTCGAGGATACCAATGGAGGCACCGCTGTCGTAGTTGTAGTCTGTGTCGAAACCGACATCACCCTGATTAAAGTTGCCGTTGACCACCAAATTGGTCGGAGACAGACTGCGCACCAGAATGCTGTACGTAGTTGTTGCACCGACATTGGCTGTTGTGCTCACGCTATTAGGGTTGGTAAGCCCGGTAGCGGGCGTCCATTGGGCGGTGAGGAAGGCACCGCCACTGACTGTTGCACTCAAGGTGGTATTCCCAGGCGCGCAAAGGGTCGCATCTGCGCCAGCGGTTACCGTGACGGGGCAGTTTTGAGCGCCCGCAAATGGAAGGATCAGGTGAAAACCGGCGATTGCCAGTGCCAAGGATAAGCCGTTTCTTTTTTTCATCGCAAAAAAGATTGAAGAATGAATGGGCATTTCTCTTACCCGGCCGTCCATGATTTGTTGTTGCGCTGGATTCCAGAATAGCGCGTTTTGACTCACCAGATCTTACTTTACAACAGCCGGCCCGAAAAGTTCAAACCCGGTAAAGCAGATCAGTGAGCAAATCTAAATAAGATTTTTTACTCATCCTCATCAATTTCCATTTTAGCACCGGCGAGTTCATTGTAAGCGTGCTGGTCGCCTGCTTTTTGTGCTGCCGCCATGCCCGTTTTGTAGGCAGCAATGGCTTGTTCCGGTTGCTCAAGCCGCTGGTATAGTTTGCCAAGGTGGTAGTAAACCCCTACAAAGCCGGGTTCTTTTTCCGTAATTTTCAGGTACCAGGCTAATGCGTCCTCCCATTGTTGCAGCCCTTCGTATTCTTTGGCAACAGCAAAAGTCAGGAAAGAATCCTCTGGTGCTTGTTGGAGGAAGGTAAGGAGTTGGCGCATGCGGTCGGTGGACATGAGTTTGGCTTTTGTTGCTCACGAAGATAGGAAAGATAGCTCGGATTGGCATGAATTTGTGCTTTAATTTGTGTTGGGGTGAACCGCAATGGCTTTTTAGGGAGTTTTGGGGCGTTGGAACTCCGCTCTTAAATGAAAAACAGAAAGCTCTTTGTCATCTGGTCCAATTTGTATTAATAAGGCGTATTTGAATGCCAAACTCATCTCCGCAAACGCCTAAATTAATAAATAAAAAATTAAAAAAAATAACAACGTATTAGCGAAAAAAAATATTTAAACCGACTTATTTTTGTTCTTTCGGATTCTGAGTTAAACTATTCAACGGTTTTAACTCTGACCGGATTTTTATTAAACTATCATAAAATCTCAGTTATGAAAAAAGGACACCTTTTTGACCCGGCTATTCCATGCTTGCACGATCAGAAAATCGTCGTAGAAGACCTTGTGGTCAACTAATTCGACGTGGGTAGTGAGGGCATTACTTCAAATGACGCCCTCACTCGCTCCCTTCACCGCCATCGAGACTATAAATATAAATACCAATTCAATACTTTGTTTTTAGCAGCAATACCACTTCTTTTTTCTGCTTTAGCCAGTTTAATGCCTGGATGTTGTGTTCCTTTTCAAGAAGCCTTTCCAGTTTTTTGGGATCCGAGCTGACATCCGTATAATAACGGGCCAATATCCGGCATATTTGTATGAACCGGAGGAATGAAGTTTTATTGAATTTCGACCATAGTTTTTCCCGGCTTAGCCATTTTTCAAAGGTATCGAAGAAAGAGAAAAGGGAAGCCTGGTAGGAATAATCCTGAAGATAGAGGTCGAAATAAACCTGGGTATGCAGTACCCGGCTGATTAATTGAAAGTCGGGCACCCGAAAATGATACTCTTGTAAAATAGCCAGACTCCTTTCTAAGTCTTTTCGCCAATAAGCTGTATGTGCTTTTGCCCAGTGGGTGCAATCGTCCCGTGTTTTTTCGGTAAGACAGCCGGCATAAGTATCCATAAAGTGGTCGGTAAAATCGAATGTGCCTTTGGTGTTACTTGCAATCACGATCGTCATATAGGTATTGTCCGTTAGCTTTCCTTTGTTTAAAATAGCGCCCGTCGTTAAACCCAATTGATAGAGCGGGAGGCTTGCAGTGATGTCGAGACTACCCGATTTGATCAGCAGCTTGGCATCGTTCAGCAAAGACAAAAGGTGAATATTTTGTTCCCGGTCATTCAACAGGTCGAAGCGTTCCAGAAATGCGGTATAGCGCTGCTCATAATGAACGGGTTGGGTTTCCCCGGTATGGGCAAAGCGCATCCGGTACAGGTCGAGGGCGGGATGCTCAATGCCTTCGCTGATGCTCACCCATTTCTTCAATTCTATGGCCACATCGTGTTGTTCCCCTTCAAAGAGGCGGTTGCGGGAGATCATTTCGTTGATGACCGTCGCTTTTTCCAGCAGGTAAAGCAGGTCGAGCTGTTCCCTCATTCTGCGGATGAGTTTGCCGCCCGGTGCCATGCGCGACTCCTGGCTTGGGTGGTGATAAATACTCCTGTACAAGCGGAAAAGCTCCACCTCATCCTCCCAGGATTTAACTTCCTTCCGGGTTAAATGCTCGATTTCCCTGGATGTATCTTTAAAAAACCAATCATCCAAAGCGCGGTGCTGGAATTCCTGTGACAACAAGTCATTTTGGAGGTCTTGCATCCGGGATACCCGCTGGAAGACGAGGAATTTTTCGGCGACTAAATAGGCCTCCGAAAAAAGGTTGTTCATTCGGCGTTCGCTGTATTTTCCATTGGGCAGCACCTGTCGGAAGAGTTTTTCCTTCGACATGTTCTGATCCGAAAAATCGGGATAATACGGCTTTAAACGAGCCAGCAGTTGGATCAGATTTTTGTTGGTGTTGCACCAGGGCGATTGGAGCCAGGTCTCAAAGTCCTTGAGCTCCTTCGGATTGAGAACCTGAAGAAGGCGTAAAAATTTTGTGGAGAGGAAGACTGACATTTTTGTGGTAACTCTATTGTGGTATTTAAATAAGTATCAGTAGTTTAGTATTGGCGTTTTGCAAAAATATTTATTTTTTTTTATGGAAAGTAATTTAAAATGTCTTTGAATGTAAAAATGGTTATTCGCATTTTTGAAGCACAAAAACAACCCGCTCAAAAATCAATATAGGTGCAGAAAAGTTGTCTGAGATTAACTTGAAAGTTGATCCTGAAATCAGGGACCATAACTTAGAGCTTGTTCGGGATTTCGCGATTGAGCGAGGTCGAGGAAATTTTGTTTTAGACAAGGCGAATTTTGCAGACATAGCCGGCAGCTATGATGAAAAA
>JABWAJ010000559.1 GCA_013361075.1 Saprospiraceae bacterium
GGCCCAAGCATGGTTCCCGACTTCACCATTTCGGATTGGGAAAAAACCATTTCGGAGTTGGACGAAGGGTCATGAATGGTTGTTACCCCATATGCAAGATTTGCGCAGTAATGCCACTGTTTTTGGGGACTAATGCCATAACGGAAATTCCCCACATGTGCATGAACGTCAACCAGGCCGGGGATGATGGTTTTGCCGCTGCAATCGATGATTTTGGCACCTTGGGGGATGGTAACCCTGGAAACCGGGCCCACTGCTTTTATCCGGTTTGCTTCCACAACGATTGTCCCTTTTTCAATGACTTCATCCCCTTCCATCGTGATAATACGCGCATTTTTAAAAGCAACGATGCCGTCCGGCTTGTCTGATGGCAAGGTTAGCCCTACTTTCAGGCCAACCGTATCTATCGGAGGAATGCTGTCGGCAGCGCCTTCAAGAAAAAGGAAACGATTGGTGAGTGGTTCAGAAAAATACTCTTCTCCAAGCGTCCAATGCAAGGTTTTGCTGTCGCCCGACCAATGGAGATTGATCCCTGCATCCCGCGCTACCTGTGCTACCGGCACTGCTTTGGTATTTGCCGAAAGGCCGATGGCCTGGCCAGGCATCGGCATCGGTGCAATGTAAACCTTATAAAGTTCTGTAAAGGCAATCCAGCGATTATCCGGGCTTGGTACAAACTGATTGGTATACTGCGTGTTAAAAATTACTTTTTCATCGCTGCCATCAGGTTTCAGGCTTTTAAAAGCCTTGGACAGGCTACCAAACAAATACCCCCCTGTTTGAATGAAGATGCGTTGGCCGTCGGCTGAAAATTGTGGATTTTCCCCTTGGGGAGTTACCAGTGATGCTTTGCCACCAACTGCGGGTATGAGATAGATTCCAGGCTCTTTGCAATAAGCAAATCCCTGGTGATCATTGCCATCTTCTTTGCGGTAAACAACCTGTTTCCCATCGGGCGAAAAGGAGGGGGTCCGGTATATTCCTTTTTCTGTAGTGAGCCAGGTGGATTGCCCGTTGCGCAAATCAAGCTTGAGAACGGCACCCATTGTTTCATCATTCCAGGTCACATACACCAGGTTGTTGCCATCGGGAGAAAAGGAAGGTTCGTATTCCAGATCCGTAGCCTTAGTCAGCCGCTCTGGTTTGCCATCAGGGAGCATTTTTTTCCACAAATATCCAGCCGCATTAAAAACCAGCAATTTGCCATCGGGGGATGTTTTTGCGTGACGGATGACGCGCACGTCAAACTGATCGCTAAAGACTTTGTTTTCAAAGCGAACCGTTTCAGCCATCCGGTGTTTGGCGCTTACCTGGAATGGAATTTCGTTCGCTTTACCGGTTTCAGCATCCACTTTCCAAAGCTTTCCATTCCCCCAAATTACAACGTGTTTGTTATCAGGCAGCCAATCAAACCCTGTGTAGCTGCCAAAAATCGTCCATGCTTCCTGTTGATCCTTACTCAAGCCATCCCATAACGGAAATTCTTCTCCGGTGGCCAGGTTATGAATCGAAAGCACACTTGCAGTACGCATTCTCCTTACAAAAGCCAGCTTTTTCCCATCTCTGGATAACTGAGGCCGACAGCCACTCCCGACAACCTCTTCTACTTTGCCTTCCTGTCTGTCGTATCGCCTGATCGCAAATATTTGATTGTTCGGATCTTTGTTGTATTGAAAAAAGCCCCCAGGATACATATCTTCACTGAAATATACATACCGGCCATCCGGAGATACCGACGGCTCGTTTACGTCCTGCTGGTCGTTTTTACGCTTGGTCAGTTGTACCCCTTCTCCGCCACTAATGTGGAAAAGCCAGATTTCGCCGGCACCTGCAGACCGCTGGGAAGTAAAATGCTTCCGGGCGACAAAATATTGGCCATCAGGCATCCACTCTGCATTGTTAAGCAATCGAAAATTTTCCTTCGTTACTTGTTTACCGTCGGTACCGTCGGCATCCATCACCCAGATGTTATCCCCGCCGCCCGCATCGCTGGTAAAAAGAATTTTTTTGCCGTCAGGGCTAAAACGCGGCTGCACTTCCCAGGCCAGTCCCTGGCGCAAAACTTGTGCCTTGCCGCCTGAAACAGGCATCGAATAAATATCTCCAAGCAGGTCGAATACAATCGTTTGCCCATCCGGGCTCACATCCAGATTCATCCAGGTGCCTTCGTTTACCTCAAAACTTACCTCTTTAAAAGGCCCGGGAGGATTATTGACATCCCACTTAGGCTCTTCTTTTTTTTGTGAAAAAATTACGCCGTATGCCAACAGCGCAAGCAAACAAGTCAGTGAAATTCTTTTCATCATAGTCAAGTTTTTGCAAATAAAGCCTATATGCCGCCCGATAAACGGAAGGCCGGACGAATTGCCGGCAAGATAGCGATTTCTGAATTTTTGCACGGGGGGAGTCTGCCTACCACCCCACCCTGCCTGTCTCCGCAAACTGGCCCGGGGCTCTTACCCGCCTCAATCCTTTAAACTGCAAATATTTTGAAGCGAGACCATTAATTCTGTTATATTTCCCCTTAATTAATCCACTTTATTAAGCTAACTAAACACACAAAAAATGAAGCGACTTTACTTTGTTCTGCTTTTGGCATTTGCCAGTCAGGCCATTTACGCTCAATCCTTATGTACAGGTACCGTATCCGATTCAGACGGTAACCCGATGATTGGGGTAAGTGTTTATGAGAAAGGAACAACCCGGGGTACTGTTACTGACGTCAATGGCAGCTACTCCCTTGAATGCAGTGCGGATGCAATCCTTGTTTTCAGCTATGTGGGGTACGCTACACAAGAAATAGAATTGGAAGGAAAAACCGAACTGAACGTTGTTTTATTGGAAGGCATTACCCTGGCAGACCTTGAAATTGTCGGTAGCCGAAGCCTCAACCGTTCGGTTACCGGTTCGCCCGTTGCCATTGATGTTATTGACATTCGGGAAGTAACCAATAGTGTCGGCCAGCTTGACCTCAACCAGCTCCTCCAATTTGCAGCGCCATCTTTCAATGCCAATCGGCAGTCCGGTGCAGATGGTGCCGACCATGTAGACCCGGCAACCCTGCGCGGCCTTGGTCCTGACCAAACACTTGTTTTGGTCAATGGCAAACGCCGCCACCAGTCTTCTCTCATCAATCTCTACGGTACCAGAGGGCGGGGAAATACCGGAACTGACCTCAATTCCATTCCCGCAGCTGCAATCGAGCGCATCGAAATCCTACGGGATGGAGCATCAGCCCAATACGGTTCAGATGCCATTGCCGGAGTAGTTAACATTGTCCTGAAATCAAGTGCAGACGAATTCTCAGGCAATGTCAATTTGGGTGTTCATAAGGCTACTGACAACGGCGACAAAAACTTTGACGGAGAAAACCTTCAA
The DNA here is from genome assembly GCA_013361075.1 of Saprospiraceae bacterium. GTDB lineage: Bacteria > Bacteroidota > Bacteroidia > Chitinophagales > Saprospiraceae > JABWAJ01. The sequence continues at coordinate 3,379 of JABWAJ010000559.1, forward strand.
CTCAACGGGAACTATGGTTTTAAGGTTGGAGACGGCGGATTTGTTAATGTAACGCTCGATTATTGGGATAAAGGCCGCACCAATCGGCGCGACCCCGGCCTTTATCGCCAGCAGTTTGGAGATGCTCAGGCAACTAATTTTGGGGCTTATTTCAATTCGAGAATCCCGATTAGCAAAAATGCACACTTTTACGCTTTTGGGGGCACTAATTTCCGCAAAACGGATGCTTTTGCCTGGACTCGCGACCCCGGAAGCTCCAGAAATGTATTGTCAATTTATCCCAACGGGTTTGACCCCCATATTGTGTCTGATATTACCGATAAATCAGCATCGGCGGGAATTCGCGGAGATTTGAACGGATGGGATGTGGATTTCAACCATACCTTTGGAGCCAACAGGTTTCATTATTATGGC
>JABWAJ010000033.1 GCA_013361075.1 Saprospiraceae bacterium
TTTTGGGCTCAAAAAGTAGAAATAAACCAGGAGCAATGACCATCCGGCTAAATTCCAGCAGAGCATTAAGTAAATGTACGGATAAAATATGCACAGCCAATGCTCGCCGTTAGCGGGGCGAAATGTCGGTAGAAAAAGCATCGAATGTTCCCGTTTCGTGCCGTAGGTACGCAATAAAACGTTAATATTACGTAACTACGGCACGGAAACCATACGAAATGCTAAATTTGGTTCCGATGGGGCCGTATTAATGAAAATTCGGGATAACTCATGTTTACCGATGATTACGCATCTTGAACTTAATTAGATGAAGAGAAACAATATCATACTAACTATAATAACCTTTTTATTATGTTTACATGTAATGGTTTATTTATTTGAATTTGAGATTAGAACGAGAACTGAATATTGGATAACACTAATTGAAACAACTATAGTATCATTAGCCTTAATTCTTATTTTCTTTTTAAAAACAGAGTGGTGGAAAAAGCTCCTTGCAATCTTTGGATTACCAGCTCTATTGATCTTCGGCCTGCCTTACACAGGACTGTGGAAATTTTCATTAAAAAAATATGTAAAAAATGAAAAAATCAACTACCTGGTACTTGCAGGTAAAATAGACCAACTTAATAAGAGTGAACTTACCTATATTTCATGCTTTGAAGATGGCAGGTTAAACACAAGACCAAAATTAGACAAAGAAACTATGACAAATGGTTGGAAATCTATTTGCTCTGAATTTCAAAACACTGATTGTGTTGCAATAGCAATTCAAAAAGACAAAAACTACTATCTCTTTATTATGTCTTCATTTATTGGAAATGGCTACGGCCTGTTATATTGTAATGATAATCCACACAGTGACGAGATTATTAATATCCAAATCAATGGCTATGAAATTACAAATGTGATCAAAGTTGAAAACAATTGGTTTTACGTAAGCTTTACATAAAAGGATGAATAAGGCAATTCTTTCTCCCGTGGTATTAATTTTCGCCAATGCATGCCAAAAAGCAGAGGCATCCCCATTCAGTGAAAAATAAATTAAAAAATTAAACTAACAATGTTCAAGTACCGGTAAGTATAGAAAAAAGGAGGCTCAATGAATGTGCTCAGCAGCATTTCTGAGAATACAATCTTGTACATGCCGGATAAATCAGGTAAACCCAAAATTAGGAAAGAATCCGTTGCTGCGTTTTGGGTTCCTCCGTCTAATGTTGCCTATCCCGTTACGGCATACGAAGTGACAAACGAAAAAATTGAAGGTAGTGGCAATCTGTGGAACCACCTGTTCCCAATGGAGGATTCGTTTCGCTAAAACATGACTCATCCCGAATTTTGGTTAAAAAGACCTCGGAGAGGTCATCTGTTTGTAGAAAATAATCGAAATGCAATTTTTCGACCTCGGAGAGGTCGCACGTGGACACCATGATGTCAAAAGGTTCCTGAGTTTGTCGAAGGATCACCGCCGCTTATGCGACCTCTGCAATGTTGCTTTTTCTTTTTAATTCATTGATTTATAAATATTTGAATTGCCAAAAGCCTAGATCCGGATTTGAAAAAATTCGGGATGGCTCATGTTTATGGATGAGACATTACGTTACGATAGCTCCTCAGCGGTGTCGAAGGATGGAGCCGCAAGGTTCAAAATTCGGCGGATTTACCCCCCCCCTACCCTACTCAAACAAAACATCCATCGTCAATTCATTCTGTACCAAAGCGCCTTCAACGCCGGTTCGGGTGAGGCCGTAGGTGGTGATCATGGTCAGGAATACCGCTTTCCGGGTGCCGGTGATTTCTTTAAACAAGCTGATTTTGTCGCGTAATTCAGCAGCGTAATGAGCTAAAAACATACTCAAATTCACGATTTAGCCCAAAAAAAAACAGCAAACGGGCTAAATCTATGTTTTTTGTCCACTTTTAGCCCGTTTGCTGGCATTTTCATCCTACCCCAGCGCCCGATCCAAATGAACATACCCACCATCCACATGGATCAATTGACCGGTGGTGTGGCTGGACCGGTCCGACAACAGAAAAGCCACCATATTGGCAATCTCTTCGGGGTTGGTCATTCTTTTCTCAAAAGGAATTTTATCCTCAATTTCCCTGAGTTTCGCTTCAGGATTTTCAAAGGTCTTAATCCACGATTCGTACAACGGGGTGAACGATTCTGCCACGATTACAGCATTGACGCGCACGCCGTATTTCAGCAATTCCACAGCCCACTCCCGGGTCAGGGCGTTGCGGCCACCATTGGCGGCTGCATAGGCCGAGGTGTTTCCCTGGCCGGTTTCAGCAGTTTTGGAACTGATGTTGACGATGGCCCCTTTTGAGGTGATCAATTCGGGCAGGGCATAATGGGCGACCAAATAATAATGCACCAGGTTTTTGTGCAGGGAAGCCATGAATGCTTCATAACTGCCATTTTCAAGGCCCACGCCGTCGTTGATCCCCGCATTGTTTACAAGGCCGTCAATGCGGTCAAACCTGGCAATCACTTGTTTTACAGCGCGCTGACAAGCCTCTGGTTCTACCAGTTCAGCGGTTACAAAATCTGCTTTTCCCCCAGCTGAGGTAATGGCTCTGACCGCAGCGAGGTTATCGGCTTCGTTTCTTCCAATGATGACGGGAAAAGCTCCTTCAGCAGCAAGCACCCTGCTGATGCCAAAACCGATCCCTTTGGCGCCGCCGGTTACCAGAATGACTTTTTCGTTCAGGTTTAGGTCCATGGTTTCTTTTTATAAATGGTAAAATGCCGCAGCGTTTCCGCCCCATAGTTTTTCCTGCGCTTCCGCCGGGAATTGTGCGAAATAACGCTCGACAACAGCACAGGTTTCCCGATACGAGGCTGCCAGCAAACACACAGGCCAGTCGCTGCCAAACAGCAGGCGATCCAGACCAAATGCGGAGACAAGTACCCCAAGGCAATAAGAAAAATCTTCCGTTTTCCAGGTATTCCAGTCGGCTTCGGTCACCATCCCCGACACTTTGCAGCACACGTTCGGGTGGGCAGCCAATGCCCGGATGCCTTGCTCCCAGGCATCAAATTGAGCTGTTTTAAAATCGGGTTTCGCCAAATGATCCAATACAAAACGCTGTTCCGGAAACCAGCTCACAAAAGTTTCCGCAAACGGTAAGTGCCGGGGAAAGATCAGGATGTCGTAGGTAAAATCGTAGGCAGCAAGCAACTCAACACCCCTGCAAAAATCGGGGTTCAGCAAAAAATCATCCCCGGGTTCAGATTGTACAATGTGTCGGAAGCCCTTCAGTTTGGAAAATTGGGCAAAATGCGCCAACCGTTCCTCCACTGTTTCAGCGCGCAAGTCAACCCAACCGACGATGCCTTTTATAAAAGAATGATTTTCTGCCAATTGCAATAAAAAATCCGTTTCATCTTCGCTTTGATCGGCCTGCACCGCCACGCAGCCATCCAGGCCGCTTTCCTGCAGCAGCGGCCACAAATCGTGGGGCAAAAAATCCCGCTGTATGGTTTTCATGGCATCGCTGATCCAGGCGTCCTTCACCGGGTGGTATTTCCAGAAATGTTGGTGGCTGTCGATCTTCATGGCAATTCGAATATTTTTTCCATCAGCATCCATTTTTGGCCGGGCGCTGCCCATGGCAACGGCTTCTGAAATTGCCACATCAGCGTTTCCCATTCCTGTACAATCGGGTTGGCTGCATCGGACGCCGCCTTGGCTTCAAACGAAAATGATTCTGCAGCTTCGATGATCATGAACAGGCGGTTGCCGGTGCAATAAATATCCAGCAACGAAATTCCGGAATCCCGGATGCTTTGGATGATTTCCGGCCAGACCTGCTGGTGATGGGTTTTGTAAGCCGCAATCAACGCAGCATCTTCCTGTAAGTCAAGAGCTAAACAATATTTTTTCATAAGCAATCATTCATGGTGTATAAGCAATGGCGACCTGCCTGCTGCTTCCCAGGCCTTCGATGCCCAGTTCCACTACATCGCCTGCCTTGAGGTAAACCGGCTCCGGTTTCATGCCAAGCCCGACGCCGGGTGGTGTACCGGTGCTGATGACGTCGCCCGGGAGCAAGGTCATGAACTGGCTCAGGTAGTGCACCAAAAAAGGGATTTTAAAAATCAGGTTCGACGTATTGCTGTTCTGACAGATCTTGCCATTTACAGTAAGCCACATGTTCAAATTATCTACCGGGCCAATTTCATCCGGAGTGGCTAAAAATGGCCCCAATGGTGCAAACGTATCGCACCCTTTTCCTTTGGCCCATTGCCCACCGCGTTCCAGTTGAAAAGCCCGTTCGCTGTAATCGTTGTGCAGGCAATACCCGGCCACGTGGTTCATGGCATTGGCTTCCTCCACATAACTGGCTTTTTTGCTGATGACGAAAGCCAGCTCCACCTCCCAATCCGTTTTTTCGCTGTTTTTGGGAATGATGAGCGCATCATTGGGGCCACACAGCGCTGTTGTGGATTTGAAAAACAGGACCGGTTCTTCCGGTAAAGGTGCATTGGTTTCGAGACAATGGTCGGCATAATTCATCCCGATGCAGATGATTTTGGAAGGCCGTGCCACAGGCGGTCCCAGGCGGACACCGGCATTAATTTCCGGCAGTTTCGGGTTTTCAGCGAGGATGCGTTTCAGCGTTTCCAACCCGTCGTTTCCAAAAAAAGCTTCGTCGTAATCCCTTACAAATGCAGACACGTCCAGTCTTTTTCCTTCAACAAGAACACCGGGTTTTTCTTTACCCGGCTCGCCAAATCTGATCAGTTTCATGTTTTGCTTTTTTAATTATTCAACCGGACAAATCCGCCATCAATCGGATAATCGCAACCCGTAATGAACCCTGCTTCGTCGCTACAGAGGTACAAGGCCAGGCTGGCAATTTCCTCCGGAGTCGCCATGCGTCCGATGGGTTGGGTTTTCGACAATTTTTCAAACATTTCCGCTTCCTGACCTGGGTAATTTTTGGCAATAAACCCATCCACAAATGGCGTGTGCACCCTGGCTGGTGAGACAGAATTGCAACGGATATTTTCGCTAAGGTAATCTTTGGCTACCGACAACGTCATCGCCATCACAGCACCTTTTGCTGCGGAATAAGCAAAGCGGTCGGGTATTCCCACTAAGGCAGCAATGGAAGCCATGTTTAAGATAACACCCCCACCCGATTGGCGCAATTGAGGAATGGCTGCATACAGGCAGTTGTAGACGCCTTTTACATTGACGGACAAAACGCGGTCGAAATCGTCTTCACCAGTCGTATCTGCTTTACCAATGTGGGCAATACCGGCATTGTTTACTAAAATATCCAGGTTGCCGATTGTTTCAAAAGCCGACAGCACTTCCTGCTGGTTTGCGACATTGCAGACGTGGGCGAATGCCGTTCCGCCGTTGGTCCGGATGGTTTCGACCACTTCCCGGGCGCTGTCATTGGTCAGTTCCAATACGTGGACGATGGCCCCCTGTCTGGCAAACAGGATAGCAATGGCTTTGCCGATGCCACTGCCACCACCGGTAATCACTGCTTTTTTATTTTGTAGAGAAAACATGGTATTCAGGTTTCAAACTTATTATAAAGATACGCCTCGTTTCCACGGGATAAAATCGTCCTGATTGAGTTGTACAGCTTTTGGAATCACGACCCCGCTGGCTGCCTGAATGCAATATTCCAGGATGGCTTCGCCCATTTCTTCAATGGATTTTTCACCGTCAATAATGGGGCCGCAATCAATATCAATCAGGTCTGCCATTTTTTTAGCCAGGGTGGTATTGGTCGCCAGTTTAATGACCGGACATACCGGGTTGCCCGTAGGGGTTCCCAGTCCGGTAGTAAACAAAATCAAGGTTGCGCCCGCCGCCGCTTTCCCGGTAGTTGCTTCTACATCATTGCCAGGCGTGCACACCAGGCTCAGTCCTGGTTTTGTGGCGGGTTCGGTGTAATCCAGCACATCCACTACGGGCGAAGTGCCGCCTTTTTTAGCCGCGCCGGCACTTTTGATGGCATCGGTAATCAACCCGTCTTTGATGTTTCCGGGCGAGGGGTTCATGTAAAACCCGGAGCCAGCCTGGTGTGCGAGGGCATCGTAGCTTTGCATGAGCCGGATGAATTTTTGGGCATTGTCAGCGGTCGTGCAGCGGTCAATGAGGTTTTGTTCTACACCACACAGCTCCGGAAATTCGGCCAGCAAAACCTTAGCCCCCAAGGCTGCCAGCAAATCGGAGGCATACCCAACTGCGGGATTGGCCGACACGCCGCTGAACCCGTCGCTTCCGCCACATTTTACCCCTACACACAATTCGCTCAAAGGCGCTGGTGTTCGTTCCATTTTGTTGAGAGCGACCAGGCCTTCAAAGGTTTTTTGGATGGCGCTGGTCACCAATTGGGCCTCGCTTTCCGACTGTTGTTGTTCAAAGATCAGCAATTGCTTGTCAAAAACAGGGTTCTGCTTTTTGAGGTCTTCCAGGAAATCCTGGATTTGAAGGTGCTGGCATCCGAGGCTAAGGACGGTGACACCCCCAACGTTCGGGTGATTGGCATAAGCTGCCAGCAAAGCGCTGAGTGTAGCAGCATCCTGGCGTGTACCACCGCACCCGCCCTGGTGGTTGAGAAATTTAATGCCGTCCACATTTTTGAACAGGCGGGAAGGCGCACCAACTGCCGGCGACAGGTTAATGGCCGAGAGGTCGTGGCCTTGCTGGTAGGCTGCTACGAGCTGCCGGGCAAACTGCTTGTACGGACCGGTTACAGCATAACCCAACTCGTTGTGCAAAGCTTCTCTGATGACATCAAGATTTCGGTTTTCACAAAAAACAGTGGGAATGAACAGCCAGTAATTGGCCGTACCTACTTTGCCGTCACTTCTTTTGTAGCCCAGGAAGGTTCGGTTGGCAAACTTTGACACATCCGGCGCCTGCCATTGGTAAGGGTAATTGCGATAAGCATAAGGTTCAGCCGCATGTCTCAGGTTGACCGTTGTCATGAGGCAACCCGGTTCAACTGCACAGGTAGTTTTGCCTACCAATACGCCGTACATGATGACTTCGTCGCCCGGTTGCAGTGCCGTTGTATAAAACTTGTGCTTTGCCCTGATGTCTTCCTGCAAAATATAGGTATTTCCTCCTTCAGTAATGCTCGTTCCTTTGTGCAGATCAACTAGCGCTACCAGCACATTATCCGCTGGGTGCATTTTAGCAACGAATCGTTTTTTTTCTGTGGCAGTCATCGTCTCCCGTTTTGTAGTTTAAACGATCATCGGTTGATGCGCTTTCCTGGCGTACAGCGCAATCAGGACAAAACAGATGAGCGGTACGGCATACGCCACCTGGATTGAAAAAGCGTCGGCAACCATTCCTTGCAGCGGAGGCAAAAAAGCACCGCCAACGATCATCATAACCAGATAAGCTGAAGCTATTTCTGTTTTTTCCTTCATATCCCGGATGCCTAAAGAAAATATGGTCGGATACATGATGGACATGAAAAACTCTACGCCCAGAAACGCAATGACCCCCGGCATGCCCCCGATAAAAACGATGACAACCGACAGCAGGATGCTCCCCAGCGCAAACCACAGCAGCAACAAAGCCGGGGCGTATTTTTTCATCAAAAAAGCGCCAACGTAGCGGCCCGCCATGAAAAAAATGAGCAACAGCCCCAGAAAAGTATTTGCTGAATTGAGGGTGAGGCCGCCACTTTTTTCAGCGTACAGGATAAAAAAACTGGACAGGCAAACCTGGGCTCCTACATAAAAAAACTGGGCCAGCATGCTGCGACTAAGGTCCGGGAATTTCAACGGGTTAAAAAACTGGATTTTTTGTTTTTCCAGTTTGTGCGCAGCAGACAACCGGGCAAACAAAAACAACACTGCAAATATTAACAGCGTCGCTCCAATCACCATGTATGGGATCTTAACGCTTCCGAAAAGGTTAGCATAATACAGGTCTTTTTCCGGGTCGGAAAGCAGGAGCAACTCTTCGTCTTTTTTCACCAGGTCATCGGACAAAATCAACCGGTTCAGTAAATTGGTGGCAACCACGGCGCCAAGCCCATTAAACGCCTGCGCAAAATTCAGGCGCTGGGAATAAGAATCCGCAGAGCCAAATTCGCGGATGTAAGGGTTTGCAGACGTTTCCAGAAAGGTCATGCCACTGGCTACGACAAAAAGGGCAAACAGAAAAAAGCCAAACGACCGGGAATCAGCGGCCAAAGGGAACAGGAATGCCCCCGCTGCGGCCAAAAGCAAACCCGCAATGATGGTGGTTTTATACCCCAGTCGTTTCATCATCATACCTGCCGGAATGGCCAGCAGGAAATAGGCCACCCAATAGGCAGAATCAACTAAGGAAGCCTGGAGGGTATTGACGCCGGTTGCTTTTTTCAGGTGCGGAATTAAGACTGGCAGGAGATTGGAGGTCAGTGCCCACAAAAAAAACAAGCTGATGATCAGCGTCAGAGAAAACGCCGCCTGTTTTGAGGCAAGGTGATTTTGGCCTGGCTCGGCCGCAGAAGACATGGACATAATTGTTGGGTTTTAATCGCAGTTAATTGGCGTTTTTCAATCGGGGATACAAGCGGATTGGTTTATCCAACCTGACTTTCAAAACCGTTACATAGGGATCCTGCCCGTGTTCGGGGATGTCAATATAAACCAGTCCGGGGGCTTCGCTCCACGAAATTTTGCCCACCACTTTATGAGGCAGATGAACATCGGTGCCCAGGATAGCAATGTCTTCAATTTTATTGGAAAGTCCTTTCAACAAAATGCTCCCACTTCTCTTTCCGTGCAAAAACAAGTACAAGGTAGTAGAATCTTTCGAGAGCGTAGTGGGGCCGTAAAAATGCCCCTGACGGATGCCCGGCAGGGTATTAAAAATCGCTTCGCCGTGTTTGTCATTCCAGGCGCCCAGTTCCCGCAACACCTGTATTTGTTCTTCCGGAATGGAGCCGTCTGCTTTGGGCCCGAGGTCGAGCAGGAGGTTTCCTCCGTTTGACACCACATCTACAAAAATGGTGATGATTTCATAAGGCGTTTTCCAGTTTGTATCCGCGGGTTGATACCCCCAATTGTTGTTGATGGTCATGCAGAGTTCCCACCAATCAGATTTTGGGCGGGTAACCGGAAAATTTTGCTCCGGGGTATCGTAATCGCCATACCCCTGCAGGCGGCCATTGAGGATGGCATCAGGATTGTCGGCCAGAATCAGGTTGCGGATTTTTTCGGCTTCCCATTGCTCGGCACTGTGTTCCCAATCCCCGTCGAACCACCACAGGTCGGGTTGGAATTTAGCGCTGATTTCCATGATCTGGCCCTGAAAAAATGACCTAAAGGCATTCCAGCGCGCATAATCGTCAGCGATTTTGTATTTTGAACGGTCTTTGAGGAATCCCGGATAGTCGGGGTGCGTCCAGTCGATCAGGGAGAAATAAGCACCGCATTTGACCCCCCGTTTGCGCAAAGCATCAAAAAAAGGCTGGATGACATCGCGTTTTGCGGGGGTCGCTTTTACGCTGCTCAGGCCATTCATGCGCGTGTCGTACAAGGCCACTCCGTCGTGGTGTTTGGTGGTAATTACGGCATACCGCGCACCGCTTTTACGGATCAGTTCTGCCCAAAAATCGGGGTCATAGTTGCTCATTGTGAAGCCTTTCAATTGCTTCATATAATCCTCATGGCCAATCTTTTTATTGTAAAAACTCCAGGATTCATCTACCCCGTTTACCGCATAAATGCCGGTGTGGATAAAAATGCCCAGTTTGGCGTCGGCAAACCACTGCATTTTAGGCCGAATGGAATCAGGAATAATTCTGGGCTGAGCAAAGAGGCTCCCGGTGCAGCAAATGCAAAGGAAAAGCCAGCGTTGTTTTTTGTTCATCAGTTCAATAATGGCATTAGGCGTTTCCGGAAAAGTGACTCGCTACCGTCCTGAAAGTCTGGTTTACTGCCGGCAGCAAAGAGATGGCCGAATGTAATTTTACCTTAGTGAATGCCCAAATAAATCCATAAAAATGTTTTGCTGACCAAAGTCATGCGGCCATGAAACAGTTGTCAATGGCCACTATGCAGGTGCATTCTACTTTCGCACCAATTATTTACCGCACTGACTTTTATGGATTTTAAAACCATCATCGAACCGTTTCGAATCAAAACGGTAGAACGAATCCGGCTTACCACGCCGCAGGAACGGGAAGTTTTTCTGCAAAATGCTCATTTTAACCCGTTTCTATTGCGTTCAGACCAGGTAATTATTGACCTGCTGACAGACAGTGGTACCTCCGCCATGAGCAGCGAGCAATGGGCCGGAATCATGCGCGGCGATGAAAGTTACGCCGGTGCATCGAGCTGGCTGCGAATGGAAAAAGCCGTTCAGGACCTGACTGGATATCCTTATGTATTGCCAACCCACCAGGGGCGTGCTGCCGAACACCTGTTGTATTCACGCATAGGTGGTCCCGGAAAAGTCTTTATCAGCAATACGCATTTCGATACTACGCGGGCCAATATTGAATTTACAGGTGCCCTCGCAATTGACCTCCCCATTTCTGAAAACAGCCATCCTTCGCTGCTTCACCCCTTCAAAGGCAATCTGGATACAGCCCTGTTGCTCGAAAACATTGAACAATACGGATCCGAAAACATCGCTGCCGTAATCCTGACCGTGACCAACAATAGTGGTGGCGGGCAGCCGGTTAGTTTTCAAAATGCCCGTGAGGTAGCTGAAATTTGCCACAACCACGGCATCCGGTTCATCCTGGATGCTTGCCGGATTGCAGAAAACGCATGGTTCATCAAGCACCGGGAGCCGGGATTTGAAGACCTGACTTACCGCGAGATCGCCCAAAAAATGTTCGCCCTGGCCGACGGCTGCATCATGAGTGCCAAAAAAGATGCACTGGTCAACATGGGCGGTTTTTTGGCCCTGCGTGATCTCGATCTGGCCGTACAATGCCGGACGGTCCTGATCATTACAGAGGGGTATTCCACCTATGGCGGGTTGTCAGGGCGCGACATGGAAGCCATCGCCATTGGTCTGGAAGAGGTTTTTGATCCCGATTATTTGCACTACCGCATCAAAAGCACGGAATATTTAGCTGAAAAATTACACGCCCTCGGTGTGCCCATCATGCGACCGGCGGGTGGCCATGCCGTTTATGCAGATGCCCGGTCATTTTATCCTGAAATCCCGTTGGATCAATACCCCGGTCAGGTCATGGTCTGCGAACTCTATCGCCTGGGCGGGATCCGTTGCTGCGAAATCGGTTCGGTCATGTTTGGAAAATACGATTCCGGTGGGCGCCTCATTCCGGCCGCGATGGACCTGGTACGGCTTGCCATTCCACGGCGGGTATATACCCAGAGCCATATGGATTACGTCGCTGAAACATTTGCCGAATTGGTGAAGCACCGCGACAAAAAAACGGGCTACCGGATTGCGTATGAACCACCCTTCTTGAGGCACTTCACAGCCCGCTTTGAAGCATTGTAATCCTATTTCCAATACCTACTGCTACAAATACTACCATGAAAGACCTGTTAGAAAAATACGACATCCCTGCTCCCCGGTACACCAGTTACCCAACGGTGCCGTATTGGGAAGCCGACCAGCTTTCAGAAACCGATTGGATGAAGCAGGTTATTGGCGCCTTCAACCGGGACAACCGGATGAGCCTTTATCTCCACCTGCCTTTTTGCGAAAAATTGTGTACCTACTGTGGCTGCAACAAGCACATTACCCGAAACCATGCCGTGGAATCGCCTTATATTCAGGCAGTTTTGGCCGAATGGAGGTTGTATCTCGACCAGTTGCCCGGTCGGCCGGTTTTGAGCGAATTGCACCTTGGCGGCGGTACGCCCACGTTTTTTCAGCCTGAAAACCTGCGCCACCTGCTGGAAGCGATCTTTGCAACGGCAGACATTGCTCCGGATCGCGAATTCAGTTTTGAAGCCCACCCGGCCAGCACGACACGCGAACATTTGCAGGTATTGTACGACCTGGGATTCCGGCGCATCAGCATTGGCGTTCAGGACGTAGACGAAGAAATCCTGCGCGTCATCAACCGTTTTCAAACGGTGGAAGAAGTGCGTTTCGTGACCCAAACAGCACGCGAAATCGGCTATGAATCCGTTAATTTCGACTTAGTTTACGGGTTGCCCCTGCAAAAACAGCAGCATGTGGTCAAAACCATAGACCTGGTCCGTGAGTTGATGCCTGACCGGATCGCTTTTTACAGCTATGCACACGTCCCCTGGCTGAAAAATGGCCAACGGGCTTTTGATGAAAACGACCTTCCGGATGCCGTCTCGAAACGGGCGCTGTACGAAACCGGCAAAAAATTATTGGAAGATCACGGCTACCACGACGTCGGCATGGACCATTTTTCGCTCGAAAAAGACGCCTTGTTTCAATCGGCCCAATCCGGCTCTCTGCATCGGAACTTCATGGGCTATACCCCTGTTTTCACACCGCTGACCATTGGATTGGGGGCCTCTGCCATCGGAGATACTTTTGGCGCTTTCGCGCAAAACGTCAAAACGGTAGCGGAATACCAATCTGCCATAGCTGCCGGGCATCTGCCGCTGTTGCGCGGGCATTTTTTAACCGGAGAGGACCGGAAAATCAGGCAGCACATCCTGAACCTGATGTGCCGGTACCATACCAACTGGTTACCCGACGATCCCACCGATGTCATTTTGGCAAGGCTGGCCGAACCTGCTGCCGACGGCTTGGTTGAGTTGCTCCCCTCGGGCGTTCGGGTAACGGAACAGGGGAAGGGTTTTTTGCGCAACATTTGCCTTGCTTTTGATGCACGGTACTGGCAAAAGCAACCAAGCGGGCTGGTTTTCAGCAGGTCGGTTTAATAAAAAAACGTGAACTCGGGCATTTTTTAAGGAACGGCGGGCTGAAGCCCGCGAAACAAAGGGCGCCGTGCTATGTTTCGCGGGCTTTAGTCCGCTTGTTTCCCAAAAGATGCAAAAATCCTGACCACAGATATTGCAAAACACTCCTTATCAGGGAGTAAATACCCGATCTCACGTTAAAAAATGATCCTTCTCAACCCGCTAAGTGACCAAAGTCTTTGGGAGCTGCTTGTCTATACTGGAACTTTGAAGAGTAAGTTTTTTCTCTTTAAACTATCCTGACATTATGATTAAAGAAGTATCCGGTGACATCTTACTGACTTCAGCCCAGGCCATCGCACACGGCATTGCCCCTGGCGACCATTTTGACTCCGGACTGGCGCTTAGCCTTCGGGAGGTGTATCCAAGTATGGTCAAAGACTTTCGTCATTACTGCAAGTTGCACAATCCGGAACCCGGTACGGTATGGATTTGGGGGAGTGCCGAGGGCATTAAAATCATCAATTTGCTCACGCAGGAACCGGCTAAAGGAAACGGCCATCCGGGAGAGGCCACCCTGCAGCATGTAGGCCATGCCCTGAAAGCCTTAGCAAAGCTGGTCGAAAAAGAAAAATTGACCAGCCTTGCCGTTCCAAAGTTGGCAACCGGAGTTGGCAAACTGCAATGGGCAGATGTAAAGCCATTGCTTGAAAAACACTTAGGCGATCTGCACATCCCGGTTTATGTGTATTCCACTTATGTGAAAGGGCAGAAAGCAGAAGGTTGAAGGTGAGTTGAGGGGCAGACTTTGCTTTAAGGTTTGCTTATCAGCAACTTGCGCACTGTCTGCCCTATCCCGTTGTCTATTCGCAGCAAATAAATGCCGTCGGGAAAATCTTCCACCGAGATCGAAAAGCTGTTTTCCCCAACGGGAAAAGGCTGATTGGTTCGGGTATACAGACTTTGACCGAGTACATTGACCAGGGAAATATTCAGCAAACCGGCTTTTTCGAGCCTGAAATCAACCTGAAATGCCCCGGAAGACGGATTGGGGAAGACGTTGAGCTGGCCCAGGCCTTCCGGCTCCTGCGTTGCAGTTGTTGTCGTAATCTCTATTAAGACCTTGCGGGCGTTTGTGAAATAACCGCCAATGATGGCCAGTATATCTCCTCCATTGCTCTTAAGGACACCCCGGTAAAATGAGTTGGAACCCAAACCATCTCCCCCGGCGTCTACAAAAGAAAATTCGTAACACCCACTTTCGGTGACGGGGATGTGAATCTCTTGTTGAAAATAATCCGGGTAAGTATTGGCACCAATGGGAATGACGAGGGGAGAATAATACAACCCTCCGCCATTTGGCCCCACATCTTCGTTTCCGCCCCTGGCAATAACCTCCCCGGTAAGGGTATTTTTCATTTCCCAATAGCTTTGTTCCGCACTACTGCCCAACCTGAGGTCAAACACCAATTCATTGGTTTCGGTCTGTTTAGATGCATAGAGATATTCCGACACGGTATTGTGATCGGCATTGACATCATTTTCGCCGTTGATCTGGACGATTTCATATTCGAAGGTTGCGTCGTTTCCGCCGCCGAACAGTACGGGATCGAATGTGACTTCCTGGTTGCCGTAGGTAGGAATGTTCAGGTCAAAATGCTTCACCTGAGCTACAACGCCATTCACTTTCAATTGAAGGTTGGCGGAGGTGATGGTATTGACACCCACATTGCAAACCCGAACCCGGGGCTCACGCAGGGAGCTAGGGCAACCCTCTCCTTCAACAAAGTCGTGGTCAAAATGGAGGTAGCCGTCATTGGGCAGGGTCGCTACCGGACAAGCTAATGCAGCGTCGATAATAGGAATGAAACCCCCTAATGTTTCTCTGGCTATTTTATTCGGGCAAATGTAATAAGTCGTTGAATATCCGAAAATTCGATAAGGCTGGCTCAACACCTGGGTATCAAAAATCGGGAAAGGAGTTCCTTCTACCCAGTTGCCATAGGTCTGAGAACCTTGACCATACAGTGCGCTTAAGGGGGTGTCGGCATCGTCTTCAACTAAAAAAACCATAATTTGGTCCGTTCCATCCGGGCCGTATTGGTTGTACAAATTTTGCAAATACTGTGTTTCATGGCTATGCCAGCATGGTTGGCACCAGGTTGCTATGAATTGAATGATGACTGGTTTTTCCTGATCTAAAATGTCATACAGGTTCCAGACTTGCCCGTGGATATCGGTAAGGGTAAAATCAGGAGCAATAAACACATGCTCAATTTCCTGGCTATAACTGATCGTACTGGTCAGAAGCAGGCAACAAAAGAAGAGCTTTTTCATGGCAATTGAGTTTGGGTAAATGGAAAATCAGTAGGTGTCAGGCAATTCGGATTATTGCCTGTATGCTAAATCAGAGACAACGCTAAATCGCTGCATGGTTGGTTGAAAATGGTTGTGTTGCCGTGTTTGAATTGTGCCAAGCTGCTGTTACAGGCACGTCTACTCACTGCTAAAGCTATATTCCTTTCCGCCATTCTTAGAACATGGAAGAAAAAAAGTCTTAGGTAATCCTTTTTCAAAATTTATCGTAAATCCTTCTCTCGCATCACATTTCTCTGAATTAGTCCAACTAATAATTTTACTTTTAATTATTTTTTCAGGCATTTCGTAGGGCATTTCAACAGGATATCTTCCTACGTAATTATTTTTTTTGTCATAGATTTTAATATTGCTTGTTCCATGACAAGTACTTCCAGCAGAAAAAACAAAAAAAGAATTTAAAACTTTGTATTGCTTTCCGCTTTTAGTTTTAATTATGCCCAAGTATTTGATGCTAGTTTTATTACACCCTTTTTTCTTTGTCAAATCATAGGTGTAAATTTTACCGGGTATGTTCTTTTTTAGAGCATACAATTCAAACTTTTGAAGTTGACTAGATTCAGAGGTAAATTTATCAAGACTAACAAAAGAAGTCGTAATTGTTATTGACAAGAATAATGTTATGTGATAAATATTCCTCATAAACTTGTTTATAACCACTACCAGGAAGTCCTGATTGTCGAGGTCAGCGACGTTTTCAGCCAGATCGGTCAAATTTGAAGGAGTCTGCATTTTAAAATTTTTAGTCTTACAAATATAGGGGTTTCTGTTTAATGATATTGAGGTACATAACGAGTTTGTCTTCCGAAACAGGCCAAAACAAGGGTCTTCTTTTCCGGATATAGGCTTCGCGATTGCTCATTAACTGCTTTTTTGTTTTCCAAATATACAGCAATTACCTTGAATGATCAACGAATAAATTCGCCGGTACAAACACTTCATCCGCTACCAATTTGCCGTTCACCTTTTACCGGAGAACTTCAGTTGTGCATAACAGCAGTAGAAGAATTCGACACATGATGGTTGAAAACGAATCAGCCCAACTCTTATCGGGAATCACCACTCTTGTCATTTGGAGTCGCCATACAGCGCGCCGTCGGGCACATCGGCTCGCGGTGGGCTGGGTTGCGGGTGAGGGCGCCTATTTTTGACTTTCAGGATTGTCATCCCAACAGGGGATCTGTGCAGGTTGAATGATGAACATAAGCCAGATACAACTGTGTTTTTGATTTGAAAACCAGGCAAAAATCAGCGGCGAGTCGAAGAGCCAACCTAAAGCCAGGATAAAGATCGATCCGTCAGTTTTCCCAACTTTTAAATCTGAAAACCAGAGCGCATTATGGCGACAAGCCTTTTTGAGATTCCCTTCGGGAAAGACATTTTTGGGCCTCAAAAAGTAAGAAGAAATCAAGCTCAATGACCAACTTGTTAAATTCCAGCAAAACTCCAGGCAAATGCACAAAATAGAATATGCAAAACCAGTGCTCGACAGTATTAGGCAACCGCGAGGGTCGCCTCTACCTTCTCCACACCCCCTGTGGAAAACCCTGTGGAAAAAACCACGCCCCCGCGCACCGCATTTTTTCTACATTTGCAGGCTATGAGATTAAAGCGTCTGGAACTAAAAGGCTTCAAAAGTTTTGCCACCGAAACAACCATCCACTTCAATGAGGATGTCATCGGGATCGTCGGGCCGAACGGCTCTGGCAAATCTAATGTCGTGGACGCCATCCGCTGGGTGCTGGGCGAGCAGGCCTACACCCTGCTGCGCGGCAAGAAGACAGAGGACATGATCTTCAACGGCTCCAACGAACGCGCGCGCATGGGCATGGCCGAGGTGACGATCACCCTCGACAACAGCGACAATTTCCTGCCCATTGCCTTCGACGAGGTCAGCATTGGCCGCCGCGCCTACCGATCGGGCGAAAACGAATATTTCCTCAACGGCAACCGCGTGCGCCTGCGCGATGTGCTGGAACTGCTCGATCGCTCCGGCCTGGGCCGCCGTACACACACCGTCATCGGTCAGGGCATGATCGATCAAGCCCTCGCCCTGCGGCCAGAAGACCGCCGCCAGCTGTTCGAGGAGGCCGCGGGCATCACCCTCTACCGCCAGAAACGCCAGCAGACCCTGGATCGGCTGGCCCAAACCCAGGACAACCTCACCCGCGTGCACGATATCCTGGCCGAGATCGGGCCACGGCTGCGGCAATTGGAGCGACAGGCCGAGCGCGCCCTGCAATACGAGAGCATCAGCCACGAATTGCGCGGGCAATTGCTGCTGTGGTACGGCTTCACCTGGCGCCAGGCCCTCGGCCACTTGGTGGATGCCAAGGCCGCGGTCGCCCACTGGCAGGGGGTGATCGAACGCAGCGCCCAAAACATCACCGCCTACAACGCCGAAACCACCGCCCTGCGCAGCCGCCAGACCGACTTGCGCGGCCATCTGGCCGATCTGCGGCGGCAAATGGCCACACAAGAGCAGGCCCGCGCGGCCATGGCTCAGGAGCAGGCAGTGGGCCAGGAACGGCTACAAACGCTGCGAGACAGCACACAGCGCCTGCAGCATGAAATCGCCCTGTTGATCGAACGGCAGCGCGGGGAAGATGAGCGTGTGCAGGAAGCGGAACAGGTGCAGGCCGAGATCGAAGCGCAACGCCGCCAGCAGCACACCCAACTGGCCCAGGCCCAGCAGGATCTGCACGCCCAAGAGCAGGAACGCCTTCACACCCAGCAGGCCCTGGCCGATGTCCAGCGCCGCCATTTTGATCTCAGCGCCCGCCTCGCCGACCGCAGCAACCGCATCCAGCAAAGCCTGGAGCGCCGCAGCGCCGTGCAGGCCGAGCACGCCCAAGACCTGGAGGCCGCCGCAGCCGCAGGCGCAGAAGCTGCAGGCTGGCAGACGCAGTTCGATACCCTCGCCCAGGAGTTGCAAGGCCTGGGCCAGCGCATGCACAATCTGCGCCAACAGCATCGCCAGGCCGAGGCCCGCCGCGACAGCCTGCTCGCCGCCCGCACGCAAACAGAGATGCAGCGGGCCGAGCTGGAAGCGCAATTGCGCGGCTTGCAAGCCCGCTTCGAATTGCTCGATCGCCTGCGCGCCGAGGGCGAAGGCCTGTTCCTGGGCGTCAAAAATGTGTTGCAGGCCGCGAATCCTGCCACGCCAGCTTCGCGCCGTCAGGGCCCATTGCCCGGCATCCTCGGCCCTGTCAGCGCCCTGATCCGTGTGCCCCCAGCCCTGGAGCACGCCCTCGATGTGGCCCTCGGCGCCCGCATCCAGGATGTGGTCGTCAGAACCTGGCAGGACGCAGAGCAGGCGATCGCCTATCTCAAGCAGACACGCGGGGGGCGGGCCACCTTCCTGCCCCTTGATAATCTCCGCCCCGCGCCCCGCCGCGCCCCGCCGCCGGGGCAGGGCGTGTTGGGCTGGGCCGCCGATCTGGTGGCCTACGAGGCAGAGGTCGCGCCCGCCATGACCCTTCTGCTGGGCCATATCCTGGTAGTCGAAGATCTGGACGCCGCGCGGCGGGTCAGCCGCGCGGCAGACCGGCCCCGCATCGTCAC
>JABWAJ010000034.1 GCA_013361075.1 Saprospiraceae bacterium
GCTGAGCTCTGCCCGGGTTAAATCAAGCAGGCCTATTTTTCTTCCTGTTGCAATGTGATGCAGTAAAGTGCCGCCTGCGGCTACTTCCACATCATCCGGATGGGCTGAAATGGCTAAAATATCGAGTTTCATAAACAATCAATTGGCCTTTCTCAGATTTTTACGAAGCAAAATTTCCCGCAGCCTTTCGGAAATACCTACTGAACGCGAGATCTGATACGGCGTAAAATATTCTATAACCGGCTTTAGCACATCTGCCTTTGAACCTGATGAATTTTGTTTGCATGAGATGGAATTTTATAAGTTTAATAAAAAGCGAAAGCCCTCCGGTGTGGTACCGAAGGGCTTTCGCTTGTAAAATATTCGTCAAATGAGAGGCCTTTATTTATTCCCTATTCAACCAACAAGCTGTTATTGCCGCTTCAGTAGTCCGAATCCGACAACAACACATGAATGATTGGTTAAAATTGCATATTGACATCTTTGTATGATAATTACGCCGCAAGATAACGCTTTTTTCAAACTCTACAAATTTGGTAGAATTATTTTTTTTAAAAAGCTATGCTGCTGGCTGGTTGCCCTCGAAGCCTGGTCAAAACGTCACTGAGCGGAGTCGCGGTCACTGAGCGGAGTCGAAGTGACGAAATCCTCCGTCTTCGGGAAAGCATGAAACGCCTCAATTGCCTCCCGGGGAATATGAGCGGCGAGTTTCCTAAGTTTGGTGTCCAACCATGCACCATCAATGGTAATCACAGCATGAACTTTGCCTTCCGGCGAAAGAAACTGATGCCGCATGGTCCAGCGGGAAGCGTCAGGCTTCAATTTCGCCATTTTTAAGTCAATGAAAATGGGGTCGTTAAAGCGAATTTCTTTTCTAAATACGCACTCTTCCCGAAAAAGGATCGGGCCAAACCCCTCTTCCTGCATCATGCGGGTAGTAAGCCCAAGTTGATCCAGTACCTCCACGCGCAGTTGTGCTCCAAAATCGTAATAAGCACTGTGGCGCATGTGAAAATTAGGATCGAGGTCGGCCCAGCGAATAGAAATTGCTTTGCTGAATTGAATCATGGTTACCGGTAGTATCTTTCTTTAGCAAAATTCCAGCCTTGCCCTTTGCCAACTTGCCCCTTATTCGCTATATCACCACTTTTTTTTCCCATAATCCCCTTTCCCTCTTGGGCTGCTGGTTCTGGGCCGTTCCCTTCTGGCACCTCCTTCGGCATCGCCTCCACCGCCACCACTTCTGCGGTCAGAAGCATCATCAACGCGCACCTTACGTTTATTCACTGTGATCTGAAGCAGGCTCTGGCGCACTTTATCCACATAAGCCCCGTCAATGTCAAAATGCAGGAAAGAGCGGCTGATGTCGATGCGGCCAACCGCTGCGCTCGGAATAGAGAATTTCTGGGTCAGCAGTTTGATAAATTCTTTTTTCGTAACACCGTCCATTTCGCCGATGTTGACAAACAGCCGGGAATAGCCGCTGGTGCCCCTGCCGCGTTCACCTGCTCCGTCGCGCCGCCCGCCTTTGGGCTGGATATTGATGTCGGGAGCATTTTGGTAATAAGACAGGAAGCGGTTGAATTCCACACTGGCAAAACGCATGATGAGTTCCTCTTTCGTCAGGTCGTTGAGGGCCTCGTATATTTTGGCCATAAACGGCTCTATGACATCGTGCTGCACTTCAATGTCGTGAATGCTTTGCACGATGTGAAACAACTGCTTTTCGCACACTTCGTCGCCTGTAGGAATGGGCAGGCGTTTAAAGTTCGCTTTGGTTTGGCGCTCCAATTGGCGGATCCGTTCCTCCATCTTCGGGGTAATGATGGTAATGGAAACCCCCGTACGGCCAGCGCGGCCGGTACGACCGCTGCGGTGGGTATAAATTTCCGGATCATCAGGCAAACCATAGTTGATGACGTGGGTAATGTTGCTCACGTCAATCCCCCGTGCGGCTACATCCGTTGCAATCAGCAACTGAAGGTTGCCCTCCCGAAAGCGGGTCATGGCCCGATCGCGGTCTTCCTGAGTCAGGTCGCCGTGCAGCGCCCCCGAGTCGTAGCCGTCGCGAATCATTTGCTCCGCTACTTCACGCGTTTCTGCTTTGGTGCGGCAAAAAATCAACCCGACAATGCCAGGGGTGGCATCTACCACCCGCTTCAGCGCCGCATAGCGATCGTTGGCATGGCAGAGGTAGTATACGTGTTCGATGTTGACATTCGTCTGGTTGCGCCCTCCCGAACTGAGTTCGCGGGGGTTGCTCATGTAGTTGCGCGTGATGTGGCGCACCTCGTTCGACATGGTTGCTGAAAACAACCAGGTGGTGTGCTCCGTAGTCACCGTTGCTAAGATGGTATCCAGCGATTCTTTGAAGCCCATATTGAGCATCTCGTCGGCTTCGTCCAGCACAACCCTGGAAACAGAATCGAGCTTGAGCACGCCGCGGTTGATGAGGTCAACCAAACGTCCGGGCGTAGCCACCACGATGTGCGGTGCCGGCTTCAACTGCCGGATCTGATCGCCAATGGGTGCGCCGCCATACACTGCCACCACTTTGTACTGGTGGGCATGCGCTGCATAATTGACTAAGTCGCCTGCAACCTGTACGCACAATTCCCGCGTCGGGCACAAAATGAGGGCCTGCACGCCTTTCCGGTCTATATCAATCAGTTGTAATAGCGGCAATCCAAAAGCAGCAGTCTTGCCCGTTCCGGTATGTGCCAGTGCAATGAGGTCGCTGTCAGATTCAAGTGCTGCGGGGATCACTAATTCCTGAATGGGTGTGGGGGTCTTAAACCCCAGGCTCTCGATACCGAGCAACAGATCGTCGTTCAGTCCGAGATTTTTGAATGGTGTCATTAAAATAATTTACACTTTGGAAAATAAGCGCAAAGGTACAATAAAGTGGAAATATTTTTTTGATCTTCTGTAATGCCCTGATTTTGAAATTTCCGGCACGTTCCTAAGGACGCGAAAATATCCAGTAGTCCGCACGCTTTGCGGCCTCCGCGTACTTTACGGGAAACAATTTTTGTACCATAACCCCGAGGCGGCAAACGCCAAAGTAATTTACATTTTACCCCAAAAACCCTAATATTGTGCCGCTTTTCACCAGCAACAGCAACATGACCACAATCGGAACTGATATTTCCCACGCCATTGCCCTCCTTCAACAGGGCAAATTGGTCGCCATTCCCACCGAAACGGTCTATGGCCTTGCCGGCAATGCGTTGGATGAAGCCACTGTATCCTCTATTTTTGAAGCCAAAAACCGCCCCACCTTCGATCCGCTCATCATCCATATCGCCGATTGGCGACACGCGGCACGCTGGGTGCAGGCCATTCCGGAAAAAGCCGAAGCCTTAGCCAAAGCATTTCTTCCCGGCCCTTTGACGTTGCTGTTGCCGAAACGCCCGATCATTCCTGACCTCGTCACTGCCGGTTCGCCGTTTGTGGCCATCCGCGTGCCCGCGCACCCAATGGCCCGCAAAATACTCGAAGCACTCGATTTTCCCTTAGCTGCACCAAGCGCCAACCCGTTCGGGTACATCAGTCCCACCACAGCGGAACACGTGGCGCAGCAATTGGGCGAAAAAATCCCCTACATCCTCGACGGCGGTCCCTGCCAGATCGGCCTGGAAAGCACCATTGTAGGGTTTGAAAGCGAAGCTCCGGTTGTTTTCCGCAAAGGCGGCATCCCGATTGAAGCCATTGAACAAATAATTGGCCCGGTAACCGTGCAGGAACATTCCTCGTCTAACCCCACTGCGCCGGGCATGCTGCTCAGCCATTACGCGCCGGGCACGCCTTTGGTGCTGGGAAATTTGAAGGAATTGGCCCTTAAGCATTCTGGTTTAAAAGTCGGGGTGCTTGCTTTCCGGGAACCTTTGCCTGGCTTGCCACCTGACCGGCAAATTGTGCTTTCCGCAAAAGGCGATTTTGCAGAAGCCGCACAACATTTGTTTGCCGGATTGCGCTATTTAGACGGGTTGGATCTCGATTTGATTTTCGCCGAATTGTTGCCCGAAGCCCGGCTCGGACGCGCCATCAACGACCGGCTGCGGCGCGCTGCTGCCAAAAGGTAAGGTAAAGATTTGCCAAAACCCACAGGCTTTTTCATACTTTTGCGGCGAAAAAACTTTCTAAACCAATCAACAATATGAAACGCTCGATTCAATTGTCGTTTGCTTTTTGTACATTTCTGGTTGTTGCAGCCGGAATATCTTCCTGTAAATCAGAGGATCAAATAAATTACGCTGAAAAAATATTAGGCCGCTGGGATATCCGGGAAGCCAAAAGAAACGGCGATGTGACCGAATCGCTCGCAGGCCTGTATTTTGAGTTTCAGGCAGACGGGGCCATGCGCACCAACCTTTCGGCAACAGAAGAAACTGCTGCTTACGAAGTCCGGGACAATAAAATTCTCCAGCGTCAAAGCCAGATTGAAGCCGATTACACCATCGAAGAAATTTCGGATTCGACCATGATACTTACCACCACCCTGCGCTCCTACAATTTCCGCTTTTCGCTGACTAAGGCCGGGGAGTAAATGGACTTCAATTTGTCCTTTAAGCCTATAGTACAACTTCGCCGGAGTGCAACTTCAGTGCACCGGCTGCTGCATTTGAGGCAACGTCCGTCACCAGGTAAGCCCTGTTTTTTGACAAAGAACTACTGCTTGATTTGGACTTCCGGATAAAAATCGCTTTCTTTGTTTAGTCTTGATTTTACAAGACTACCCTTCTTCTGCATTCGGGCCATAACATTTGGGGCAAACACAACACGCAGCTATTTCCAACTATGGAAACCTTGCTCATTAGCCTTATTATATCACTCAAAAAAATAAAACGCATGAAAACCATTTTTTCGTTTGTCCCTGATTCCATACCTGCCCCTTTGGTTTCTTCAGTAAAACGGGTGGGGGTAAGCTGTTTACGTGCCTTATGATTGGCCTCATGCCCTGGGCAATGGTGGCTCAATCTGAATCGGAGCCGGAGCCGGAACCAAGGGAAGCGTTTCCCTTATCCTGTCTGGAAGGTCTTACTGCTGCGCCTGGATTCCCTATTGTTGAGGTTCAGGTAAACATCCACTTTGTTGGGCCTGCCAATAACAACTTTATTCCCGATGATATCAATGATCCCAATGATGATAACGAACCGTTGCTGGATGGTTTCTGGAATGGCAATCTTGCTGCACGGGCGATGCTTGAAAGAGCCAACCTGATTATGTCTGACCTAAAAGACAACCCACTCGGATTTGCCGATTTCCTTGGCGACAGCCGCATCCGCTTCAAGCTTTATTCTGAAACCACCAATGCCTCTGATGTGTACGGGGGCATTTGGTACCGGCAAACATCTCCCGACGTGGCGACGCTGCCATATGGCAATAAAGTTATACACATTATCGTGAAAGACGCGGTAACCACGGTCGATGGTCAAGCTTGCCAGACCGGACTGTTGTGCAACCACTTATCTTTATTCAACTGGCATAGCCGTTTGGTAAATGGGCCCAACTTTGAAGATGACTGGTATGGCGGAGCGGTGTTTATGGCTAAGGCATTCGTTCATGAAATAGGACACATTACGGGGCTTTGTCACTCATTTAATATAGATAGTCAGTGTAGTATTGATTTGGATATTGCTGCAGAATGTAATATTCCGGGCGCCCCTGGTGGAGGCACTTGTGGTGACCAAGGATGTAATAACGGAGCATCAATCAGTACCAATATTATGGGATATAATGGACGATCATCTTCTCTTTCTCCCTGCCAATGGAAGATTTATTACGGCAGACTACTCCAGGGCACTGTAGATATGGGTAAACGCCCGGAATATGTTAAATTAAGCGGCTGCGAAGATACCGGAGCTTTGCCTCCCATCACCATATCTTCAGGGTCTTCAGGCACTACCACCACCTGGTCTTCCCCGCAAGTCATTGGCGGACCGGTTATCGTTGAAGCAAATGCAACGCTCGTCATCAATTGTGTGCATTTTTTTGGAAAATACGGCAATATCCAGGTGAAACGGGGCGGAAAACTTAAAGTTATTGGCGGAGCACTAATGGCTGCATGCGGCGAACCTTCCTGGGAAGGAATTTTTGTGGAAGGCAATGCCCACGAAATTCAACCCGACCCGGAAGCCGAGGTAACTATGACGGCCGACTGGCTATCCGGCGTCGTGTATTTAGACGGAGCATACATTTCAGGTGCTTATACAGCCGTCAATACCTGGAAATATGGCCAGCTTGGAAACTCCGACTACTGGGGCGGCGTGGTCTATGCTAAAGCCAGCACTTTTGAAAACAACCGGCGGGGGGTAGCTTTTATGCCTTATTCAGGGGATAACCAAAGCGCATTTAAAAACGGATGTCTGTTCCGGGAAAATGATGACCTCATCGAAGGAACGAGAGGTGTCAGTATTTGGGGCTGCACGGGCATAGATTTTACCGGTAATTTTTTTAAAAACTTAGATTTAGCAGGCATCTACGGCATTGATTTTGGAGCAACAAACATTACGCTAAACCGATTTGAAAATTGCTACCGGGCCATAGAGATTTATTCAACGCTCCCGATTTCTGCCTACCAGTTCAGAATTGGGGATAAACCGGAGTACAGAAACCGTTTTTTGAACAACGCAAACGCCGGGATTTATGTTGAATCCTCCAACAGGCTGTCCAGTCTTCAAGTTTTTAACAACTATTTTGAAGCCAGTGGTCATTGTGTATATGTGGACGGGCCTGCCAAATACGACATCCGGTACAATACCTTCAAGGAAAGCGCGTATGGACTCCATGCGATAAAAACAGGCAGTGACGACAACCGCTTGTGGTGTAATGCCATCCGTTATCCCGGTTCTTATGGCACCTACCTTAACAGAAACAACCGGGGATTAGAGCTAAAATACAATGTTTATGCAGGAACGGCGACGTTCAGGGACAATACGATTGTTGGAAGCACCATGAATCCCAACGACACCGGAGAAATATTCAGCAGCCAGGGTACAGACAGTGACCCCGCCGACAATTGTTTCAGCGCACCCAATAAAGCTTTTGGAACCATCGGCTTTATGACGCCTTTCGATTATTATGTGCCTTTCGGGGCAATCAATACAACCCAGTGCAATGTGTTGCCTACTGCGTTGCCTTCAGGAATTACACTTGAATTTACGACAGATATCGGAGGCAATGATTGCGATAATGAAGACCTGCCCGAGCTTCCTGTCTTCACCAAACCCGAATTAGATTTGGCGCGCCAGGAAGCAAGCCAGGCCGAAGCTGCGTGGCAAAACCACCCCGGCAATAATGCTTATAACAATTACCAACAAGCGCTTCGCCAGAAAAACACCATCCTGCAATCCCTGCTTGCCGATGCGCTTGATGCACAGAATTACACAACAGCAGCAACGTTACTGGCCGAAGAAGGAACACCCGAAGCCCAGCAATGGCTGCTGAATGTCAAACTCCTTGCCAAAGATTTCACCGGAGCACAACTTGTCTGGAATGCCCTGCCCACAGCCTCCCAGGATGAGCAATGGTTTCGCGACATTATGGAGGTGAATTTACAACGCTTGCAAAATATGGGCACTTTTTCGCTATCGGTTTCGCAAACAAACACCCTCTACACCATTGCTAACAGCGAATCGCCTTACCGGAGTTATGCCCGTTCGCTATTGGTGTTGCTGAAAGAAGACCGGTTTCCGTTAGATGAAAGCGAGGAAGAAGCACCTTTAGCCGAATCGCCGCACCCCCCGCAAACAGCACAAGTGCAAATACCTGAACAGGAGTACAAGATAGCGCCCAACCCGGCAAGCACAACTGTTCAGGTGCGTTACCCTGCGGACGCTTCCACAGTAGCGATGCCTAAACAATTGCACCTGGTCAACCTGGATGGATTGATTTTAAAGCAAATCACATTGGATAACAGTGGTTTGCATGAATTTCAGCCTTACTACTTGTCACCTGGCATTTACCTCCTGCGCATCACCGACAAAACTGGCATCCTGTACCAAACGAAGTTGGTTCTTTTGCCTTAACCAAGTTCCTATCTCATGCCATAGCCGCTCGTAAAGATACCGACGGCTATGGCTGCCATTTTTTTTGCTCTCCATAAAATTTGAGTGAGTATGATTTATTTAAATACACGCCGGCTGGCATCTTGCCTATGTTTTTTATTTTGGCTATTGAGTAGCCTTGAATTAAAAGCGCAGTACTTTAATAAAAGTATTGACCTGAATCAAACCTCAAATACAGGCATCACCATTATTCCTGTAGATGACGGGCTGCTAATTTCAGTTGGCTCTGTTTGCGTTTTGGAAACAACCTTTGTGAGTTGCGTTGGTCTGCTAAAAACCGATTTTGATGGCAATGTGGTCTGGACAAGAATCATCGAAGGGTTTAAGACACCTACCGCCAACAGCATGATTGTGGACGGGGATTATATTTATTTAGCCATTCGGCATAATATAGCACCACTGGCGAATATAAAAATCCTCAAATTAGACATGGCCGGTAATACCCTTGAGGAATGGGACTTAGGGGCTACTCAGGAAAACGAAAACCCCTTCGGCCTGCTCAGATATAAGGAAGGCTTCATCATTTACAGTTTGTTATTCCCCCCTGACCACGAAGAAATTGCCTGGCTTATCTTTACCGATTCGGTTTTTACGCCTGTTCATGAAGTATTTTTTGATGAAGAAGACCCGGCCTATGGCTTGATTGTTTCAAGAGATTTAACAGAAGTATCGGACGGCAATTTGATTGCAACCTGCCGATCCGGTTCTGTCGGTTTTGCCGTTGGCAACATCACCAAATTCGATTCGCTGGGTCAGGTGATCTGGCAGCAGCTTTTGCCGTTGAGCGAATCGGGCAGCGGCACCCACGAGGTGCATGTGGTGGAATTGCAGGATGGCGGGTTTGCCGTCAACGGCTTTCGGGACCAGTCCTGGAGTTCCGGCAATTACGAGTACCCGCCCACGGTTTTCAAATTGGACGCCGACGGGGAGATCCTCTGGGAATACACCTTTATCACCCCCCTGTACGACCGCAAGCGGATCAACAACCTGCACCTTGCTGCCAATGGGGACATCATCGGCGAGGGCTACCGCAAATTTTACCGCGACGACCTCGAACGTTATGTAGATTGCGGTTGGATGTTTCGCCTCGATCCTGAAAGCGGTGCAGTCGTTTGGGATCGTACGCTTTGCGATTACCGCTCACCCTTATACAGCATGACATTTTGGGACGGCGTGGAATTGCCCAACGGCGACCTGGTTTTCACCGGGTTGTATCAGGATACTTTTCCCAATGCCATGCCCTTCATCAACGACCCCAATGTCTGGCTGGTGCGCCTCAGCGCAGAGGGGTGCTTAGTAGAAGGTTGCAACGAATGGACGATCGTCAACCCCGACGGCAGTATTACCGCTACGGAAGAAGCTTTGCCCATCAATGGCCGTTTCGTGGTTTATCCCAACCCCGGCAACGGGCAGGTGTGGATCGCAGCAGAAGGCGAATCCCTGACAGGGCAGCGCTGCCGGGTCATGCTATACGATGCACAGGGGCGACCGGCAAAGGAGGAAAATTTTCAAGCAGGCAGGCCGCAGCCATTCGATTGGGGGGATTTGCCGCCGGGCATGTATTATTACCTGATCCGGTCAGAGGATGGAGAAGCACAGAGCGGGAAATTAGCCATCATAAGGTGAATTTGGTACGAGGCAAGGGAGAAAATTGGCAAAGGGCAAGGGGCAACCTGCATTTTGCACTTTGCCTACTTGCCCTTTGTCTTTGCCTCTTCACACAATCCGTTCCATAACACCATATACTAAAAACCTGCCTCAAATTTATTCAATAAGAGGCAGGGAAAATAGCATATTCCTATGCAGGAACTAGAGCGGTTTTAACGGTCTTGATGATCCGTGCCGTTACCAAATATGGATCTGCATTGGAAGCCGGGCGGCGATCTTCAAGATAGCCTTTCCAGGTTTGTGCGGTAGATACCGGAATCCGGATAGAAGAACCGCGGTCGCTGACGCCGTAGCTGAACTGGTGGATCGACTGCGTTTCGTGCAGGCCGGTCAGGCGCTGCTCGTTGCTCGAACCATATACCGCAATGTGTTCTTTGTGAACCGGGCGGAAAGACTCGCAAATGGCTTCAAACAATGCCTTGCCGCCTTCTTCGCGCATTTCTGCATTGGAGAAGTTGGTGTGCATACCCGAACCGTTCCAGTCGCCTTTCAGCGGTTTCGGATGCAGGTTGACCACCACTCCGTATTGCTCCGTCACGCGGTGCAGCAGGTAGCGGGACAGGATCAGGTCGTCCGATGCTTTTTTAGCACCTTTGCCGAAGCACTGGTATTCCCACTGGCCCAGCAGTACTTCTGCATTGATGCCCGTAATGCCCAACCCTGCACTCAGACAGAGGTCGAGGTGCTCTTCCACGATGTCGCGACCGGCAACTTTTCCGGCACCAACAGCGCAGTAATAAGGGCCTTGTGGCCCAGGGTAACCTTTTTCAGGAAAGCCCATCGGCATTCCGTTTTCTTCCAGTACATATTCCTGCTCGAACCCGAACCAGAAATCAGGGCTGTCGTCCTGGATCAGCGCACGGGTATTGGATTCGTGCGGCGTGCCATCCGGGTTGAGCACTTCGCAAACAACGAGCCACGCATTCGTGCGGCCCGCGTCCGGATAAACCGCTACCGGCTTGAGCAGGCAATCTGACGAACGACCTTCGGCTTGCTGGGTAGAGCTGCCGTCGAAAGACCATTCCGGTAATACGTCCACATCTCCGTTGTAGGAATCAAACTCCAACACCTTGGTCTTGCTTCTGATATTCGGATCCGGCTTGTAGCCATCCAACCAGATGTACTCGAATTTGAATTTTGCCATTGGAATAAGCTATTTTATTTGTGACTAAAAGTTGTTTGAACGCAATGCTGTATTTCGCTTTTGATTACATTTGTTCATGTAAAGCAGTTTCCGGCCGGAAGCGGGTGAAATCCCTGCTCTCGGAAGGCAAGCTGAAGCGAACCTCGAAAGATTGTGAAATGCAAAAGGATAGGGCTTAAAAACGGCTCAAAGTTAAGCGTATAAAAGCCTTGTCTACCAGTCAATTTTCAGGTCTTTTGTTATGCCCAATACCGGAGTAAACCAGTTAAATAATTGCAAATCAATTACTTGATTGTTCTTTTTTTGTTATGTTCAACTCGCAAAAAGATCAGTTATTTACGCTGGTAAAGTCGCTTACCAAGTCGGAAAAGCGCAATTTTCGCCTCTATGCTACCCGGCTGGAGAGCGGTAGCGACACTAAATTCCTCCAATTATTTGACGTCTTAGACAAACTCAGCGACTACGACGAACCCCTGCTCCTTAAGAAGCTGCAGGGCGGGGTGGAAAAAGCCCAGCTTCCCAATCTGAAGCGCCATCTTTACAAACAACTGCTCATCAGCCTGCGTCTGGTTTACATTCAAAAAAATATAGACATTGAAATCCGGGAACAGATTGACTTTGCGCGCATTTTATACGGCAAAGGGATGTACATGCAGGCCCTGAAGCTGCTGGAACGCATCAAACGCATCGCGCTCGACCACCACCAGGATATTTTACACCTCGAAATTCTTGAATTTCAAAAGCTGATCGAAGCCCGGCACATCACCCGGAGCCGCCAGGTAAAAAACAAAATGGAAGACTTGCTGGAAGAATCGCTCCGGCGCAGCCAGATTACCCTTACGGCAAGCAAATTGTCCAATTTCAACATTTCCGTTCAGGGCTGGTACATCCAGTTTGGTCATGCCAAAAACGACCGCGAAGCCCAGGCAGTGCGGGCGTTTTTTGAAGCCAACCTGCCCGGTGAACTGAATGCGGAAAAACTGACTTTTTTTGAACGCATCAACCTCTATCAGTCTTACCTGTGGTACTATTACGTACTGCTCGATTTCCAGTCCTGCCGCCACTACACCAGCTTGTGGGTAGAGTTGTTCGAGACCTATCCGCAAATGAAAGACAAAGACCCCGATCTTTACATGCGGGGGTTGTATTATTTGCTCATGTCGGCCTATTTTCTGGGAGACCTGGCCACTTTTGAACGGAATCTTAAGGCATTTGAAGCTTTTTCAAAAGCCAATCGCGATTTTTTCAACACCAATTCGGGTATGGTAGCTTTTGTCTACCTGCACCTGTCGAAGCTCAACTACGCTTACCTGACCGGCGATTACGAAGCCGGGCTGGCTCTTGTTTCCGAAATTGAAGAAGCGATTCCGAAGTACGAGGAGTTGTCGGATATTCACCGAATGTTGCTTTTTTACTACAAAATCGCCTACCTTTATTTTGGGTGCGGTAACTTTGAAAAAGCGCTCGAATACCTGAACGAAATCATCCACCTTAAAGGCGGTTCGCTTCGGGAAGACCTTCACTTCAACGCCCGGCTATTGCACTTACTTTGTCATTATGAATCAGGACATTACGATCTGATTGCTTACCTTTCGGAGTCGTTGCACCGCAGCTTTGGAAACTCGGAAGACATCAGCAAACTGCAAAAAACAACCCTTCAGTTTGTAAAAAAACTCATCCGTACCCCATTGTCCGAAAGCCGCGCTGCGTTTGACCGTTTCCACCGACAGGCGCTGAAACTCGCTGCCAGTCCTTACGAACGCAAAGCGACGCTCTATTTGGACATCCCGGCGTGGGCGGAAAGTCATCTGCTGAATTGTTCGCTCAGCGACCTGGCGAAACGGGGAAAGTAGGGGTGGTTTTACCTCATGTTTTTTTTACCACATAAGGCAGGCACATAGTTATTTTCACAATAGTTCACATAGGCGGCTCTCCTATGCTATGTGTCCTATCCCGCCAAGTCGGGCCAAGTTGTGAATACCCCTATGTGAATTATGTGGTAAAAAAACTCCCAATCTATAAATAAAAATCGCAAAGCATTAATTAAAAGAGTCTTATATTATTCTTCTAAATTTATTTTCTCTATAAATAAAAATTATTGTACTTTCAAACAGTTCCCCCCTCCCCTATTTTTGCACCTGAATTATTCTAATCACCATGACGTCATCCGGCAAATACTACACGGCTGTTGCAGCCGTATTCATCCTGTTTTTTTCAAAACTACCTGCTCAAAAAGAAAGCAATACCTGGTATTTTGGCTACGGCGCCGGGTTGGATTTTTCATCCGGAGCACCCGTGCCCCTCTCCAATCCTGTATTTGATGCCTATGAAGGTTGCGCAGCCATTAGTGATCCAGAAGGCAACCTGCTGTTTTACACCAACGGCGGCGGCGCGCGCCCGGGTTTGATTCCGAATGGCCCTAAAACGGGTTATATCTGGAATCGAAACCACGAAGTCCTCTACAACATGGGCGATGCGGAAGGCGGCGGATACAGCGCTGCCCAAAACTCCGTGATCGTCCCCGTTCCTGGTTCCAACCACCAGTATTACCTGTTCACCATGGACCAGCAGCCCAGCACGGTAAACCCGGCCACGCAGCGCGGGCTTTCGTTTTTCATCATTGACAGGAACCTGAATGGCGGGCTTGGCGGTGTGGCGGTTGCGAACCAAATGATTTATAAAAATACGACTGAACTTTTAGCGATTGCCCTGCACGAAAACGGCCAGGATTATTGGATCGTCGCGATCGAACAAACCACCAAAAATTTCGTCGTGATACCCGTCACCGTGCAGGGCGTTCAGGCACCCACCCTGCAAGCCAGAAACGCGGCAAGCACTTCGCCCCTGGTGCTGAAGTTTTCTCCCGACGGCAATTTCCTCTGCATTGGCCGCGAGCTGTACCGCTTCGACAAAACAACCGGCGTGCTCTCTTTGCTGACTTTATTGCCGCAAGCCAATTACTACACTTATTCCTTTTCGCCCAACAGCCGCTACCTCTACCAGCTTTCAGAAGATTACGGCGATAAGTTGATCCGTTATGAGGTCACCGCTGCAAATATTCCGGCCTCAAAAGTTGTGATTGCCGATGTCGGGTTCATTTTTCCCGGCTACCTGCAAATCGGCCCCGACGGAAATATTTACCTGAACGATATCGGCGCCGGCCAATCGGTCAACAGCACTACCGCCGTTTCCATCATCCACTGTCCGGATTCCGAAAATCCTTCATTCGAACGGACAGCTTTTGAATTCCCAGCCGACCCTGGTATCAGCATTACCATCGGGCTAACCAATTTTCCTGATTTCCTCTTTCGCAGTTTTTCGGGCATTCCGACCAAAACCGATACCCTACCCTTTTGCGAGGGCAGCAAAGCCGTTTTAGAGCCGGATATTGCCGGGAGCCATTATTTATGGTCAAACGGAGCAAACACGGCTTCCATTGAAGTGAGCGAACCGGGAACCTACACCGTTACAGTCAGCGACGCCTGCGCTTCCAAAACGCGGGCATTTTTTGCCATCCAAAATCCGC
This sequence comes from Saprospiraceae bacterium, assembly GCA_013361075.1. Taxonomy (GTDB): domain Bacteria; phylum Bacteroidota; class Bacteroidia; order Chitinophagales; family Saprospiraceae; genus JABWAJ01. Next base: position 14,408 of record JABWAJ010000034.1, read on the forward strand.
TGCCCCGTGTGGAATTGCTGCCCGGTTTTTCCGGCACGCCCTGCTACGGCGATTCTGTTACATTAACCGCAATCGCCCTACGCGGAGCTTCATTGCAATGGTCGGGCGGCGAAACAGCGCCGGTAGTCCGCGTGAGCGCCGGCTCAGACTACGCGGTCACCGTTGCCAATGCCTGCGGAACAGCCAGTCAAAGCATCAGCGTGCCTGCGGAAAATTGTTGCCGCATCTACCTGCCCAACGCCTTTTCGCCCAATGACGATGGCATCAATGACAGGTTGCTGCCTTTTCCCCACAGTTGCATTTTTTCGGATTACAACCTGAAGCTTTTTTCCCGCTGGGGAGAATTGGTTTTTGAAAGCGCTGACCCCGCACTCGGCTGGGACGGAAAATTCCGGAACAAACCCTTACCGGAAGGGGCTTTTGTTTACCAACTCCGTTACATCCTGCAAACACCCACCGGCCAGCAACAAAAAACAACAGCAGGCGAAGTCATCCTGCTTCGCTGACCAAGCACTTGACCAAACAGGATTATTCATTACAAACCAGACTGTTATGATCATCAGATTTACAATTTCAACACTTTTTTGGGTCGCGGCAATCCCCTCTGCCATTGGCCAGGCCGAACCCCTCGCATTCACCTACGGCGACCCCGGCATTACCGAGCGGGGCATTAAAGTGGTGGAAGACGAAGAAGGCAATTTTCTGTTCATCGGAGACCGCTACATCCAGTTGGATACCAGCGGCGTCCAACCCACAAATGTGGACCTTGAGTATTTTAAAATTAACCCGGAAGGCGAAGTCCTTTGGTCAGGATATTTGGATTCCACGATAGCAGACGGAGGCATATCCGTGCTCGCAGAAAGCGGAGGCGGCTACACTCTGCTGGCCAAACACTGTGACAATGTGCTGGGCGGCGTGGGCTGCAACCGGCAAAATCCACGGCTTTACCGCATAGATGAGGAAGGCAATATCCTTTGGCATACTACCTATTATAGTGGATTTATCGGAATAGCCGCCAATTTTGTAAAAACGCCCGACGGAGGGTATGTTATCATGGGGATGACCACCAAGTACAGCGAACTTGGCGACCTTTTTTTGTTGAAGGTGGATGCAAATGGGGCCGAAGTTTGGGAAGCCACTGTCCCAACCACCGGGGGCAGGGCTTTTGACGTGGCGCCCGCTCCAGGCGGCGGTTATTACATCGCCGGTTCTTCCATAGAAACAAACGGGCGAACGGCTATGGTGTCTAAAATCAGCGAAGCAGGGGAAGTTTTGTGGACCCAATTTTATGGCAAGGCTTCGTTTACCGGCAAATTACTGCAACCCTTTGGCGATGGCTTCGGGCTGTTGCTCACCAACATCACAAGCGATTTTTTTCCTAAAGAACTGATGCGCATGGATGCAAATGGCGCGCTTATTTGGGAAAAAGACCTCATTTCCGATATTGACCGACCCACCAGCGCAGTGGCAACCGAAAACGGGGTTGTGGTGACAGGTTTGGATGAATTGGTCAGCACGGACAACAAGGTGGCAAAGGTGGTCAAATACGACCTGAACGGCAACTTAGTCTGGGCAAAAACGCACGACCCTTACCCCGATCATTACGAACACCCCACCGACATCATTTCCACCGAAAACGGCTTCGTCATAGCCGGGTTTACAGAATTAGCCGACACCGTGATTTATGTTTATCCGGAAGACCTCATGCTGTTCCTGATTGATCCGGATGGCGACCTCGACAGTTTGGAAGTTCCAAATGCGGTGACGGAAACAAACACGCTGCACACAGTAATCGTCTACCCTAATCCGGCATCTGATTTTGTTGCGTTCCAGCTTTCTGACAATCGGAACGAATCTTATGAATTGCTGATTTTTAATACATTAGGACAGCCATGTGAAACCCGCCGCTTTTCCGGGCCAGGTTTCCGGTTAGACCGGAACGGGCTTTCCGACGGGCTTTATTACTTTGAAATTCGGTCTCTGAAAAATGAATTGATCGCGAAAGGAAAGTTGATATTGGAATAGGTCTGCCGGTTTGTCTATCTTTCGGGGGTGCTATTGATGTTCAAATTCCGAGACATGGTCAACCTTCGATTTTTTGCAAAGTCCGCAGTTTTTATGTTCCTGCTTTTGCCATTGACTGGCCGGAGCCAGCAAGATAGTTTGCCGGCTCCGGGATCAACTCCTTTGGAGCAGGTGATTGAAGATGCTTTGCAAAATGAGGGTGGAGAAGGTGATTTCGATTTCAATACCCTGTTCGAAAACTTAGAGGCTTACGCCAAACGCCCGCTCAACCTCAATAAAGCCGACGAAAACGCTTTGCGCGAACTGCAATTGCTGACCGATGTACAGATCATGAACCTGCTCCAGTACCGCATCGTTGCCGGTGAACTGGTAGATTTACACGAATTGCAGGCGGTTCCGGGGTTTGACCTGGCCACCATTCGCAGGTTGTTGCCCTATGTGGGCATTGGCAACGCAGGCAATGAAACCTATACCCTGCGGCGTTTTTTCCGTGAAGGTGACAATGAGCTTTTTTTGAGCTGGTCGAGGGTGCTGGAACCACAAAAAGGCTACGAACCTGCTCCCAATGGCTATACCGGCGACCCAAACCGGTTGTACCTCCGCTACAAACACAGCTTGGGCAACCGCATGAGCATTGGCTTTACTGCAGAAAAAGACCGGGGCGAAGCATTTTTCAAAGGCAGTAATCCCAATGGGTTTGATTATTATTCCGCCCATTTTTTCCTGAGCAATCCGGATGCCGGTAAAGGGAAAATACTCAAAGCTTTGGCCATCGGCGACTACGCTGTGAGTTTCGGGCATGGCCTGATGTTGTTTTCCGGATTTGGCGCTGGCAAAAGTGCACTGGTCACCACGCTCAAGCGCAATGCGCGCACCCTCCGCCCCTACACTTCTGTAAATGAAGCCAATTTTATGCGCGGGGCTGCAGCTACCCTTGCATTCTCCGATCGCCTGGAGTTCACTGCTTTCACCTCCCTGCGCAAGCGCGACGGCAACCTGGTGCTTCAAAATGATACCACCGGAATAGATTCGGAATTCCGGGAACTGACTTCCTTTGACATAGACGGCCTGCACCGCACACCCGCCGAAATAGCGGATGAAAATGCTGCAGAACAATTCACCCTGGGTGGTAGTCTGAAGTACAAAATTTCGAATGGCCACCTTGCGGTCAATGCTTTGTACGACCAGTTTGACAAGCCGTTGAACCGAACGCCTCAGGCTTATAACCGCTTCTATTTCAATGGCGATCGTTTGTTGAATGCCAGCATCGATTATTCCTGGGTATGGCGCAACGTCAATTTTTTCGGCGAAACGGCAACCAGTGACAACGGCGCCGTAGCCACCCTGAACGGTGTACTGATCGGGTTGGACCGAAAGGTGGATATGGCCATGCTGTTCCGCCATTATCCACGCCATTATCAGGCCCTAAATGCTGATCCGTTTGGCGAAACAACCGGTGGCCGAAACGAAACCGGGCTTTATACCGGCATCGTCATACGGCCTGCAGCGAACTGGATTTTGAGCGGGTACTTCGACCTCTGGCAACACCCGTGGCTGCGCTTCGATGCCGACGCTCCTTCAAAAGGCCACGAGTACCGGATTCGCGTAACGCATTTTCGCAAACGCCGCTATGAGGCTTTCGCCGAATTCCGGAACGAAGTAAAAGAAATCAATGTTCCGGAATTTGAAAGCCAGGTAAATCGCCTGGCAGAAAGGCGTCAATTTCAGGTCAGACTGCAATTCAACTACCAGGTATCCAAGGCATTGGAATGGAGAAGCAGGGTGGACGCCGGCTTTGTGGAAAACGAGGTATACGACCTTCAGCAGGGATTTGCCATATACCAGGATTTGATTTACCAACCCATCGCCTCGCCAATTTCTTTCACGACAAGGTTTGCGCTGTTTGACACCGATGGGTATGCGGTTCGTTTTTATGCTTACGAAAACAACCTGCTGTATACTTTTTCGATCCCGCCTTATTACAACCAGGGCATGCGCTTTTATCTCAACTGCCGTTACCGGCTGACCCGCGCGCTAACGGTAGAAGGGCGCTTCGAACAAACCTACTGGAAAGATCAGGAAACAGTGGGCAGCAGTCTGGAAGAGACAGATCGACCAACCCGATCGTTGGTGAGCATGCAGATGAGGTATAAGTTTTGATAAGAGGCAAGTTGGCAAATTGGCAAGTAAGCAAACATGAGTCATGCCGAATTTTCATGAGTTCGGTCCCATCGGGACCAAATGTCGGTAGCCCTTTAGCATTTCGTATGGTTTTCCGTGCCGTAGGTACGTAATATTGACGTTTCCTACGGCACGAAACGGGAACATTCGATGCTTTTTCTACCGACATTTCGCCCCGATGGGGCGTGAAAAAATTCGGGATGACTCATGTTTGCCCTTTGCCAACTTGCTTATTTGCCAACTTGCCTGTTACTTCCGTCCACCAAGCGGGAAACGGGCACCAAGGCCAATTTGCAACAATCCAAGATTGCCTTCACCTTCATCTACACTAAGGCTGTAATAGCCAATATCGAAGCCAAATTTGTTGCGGCCTCCAAACATGATGCCGGTATTGCCGCCGAGGTAAGAAAGGCCATTTTCAGCTCCTGTATAAGAGGTAAACTGGTAGATATATCGCGGAGTCAGGTACCAGGCAAAGCGCTCCGAAGGGTGTACAGACAGAAAAACAGGGATCTGGACGTTCCAAAGACCCGAAACCAATCCGAATGTACCTACTTCTGCCCCCAGCGACATGGCGAAGGATGATTCCCGGTCGCCTACAACCTGGAATTTGCCGCTCACACCGAGGTTGAGGTTGGTGTTAAGACGCACCCCAATATCCACTTTGTCTGCAACGCCATAACGCCCTGAAAATTCGAAGGAAGGGAAAAACAATTCAGGAATGTCCACATTTACTGAATCGTCAACCTCATCTTCCCAATCATTAAAATCAGGGCTTTGTGAGAAATTCAGTGAAACGCCAAGTTCCCCCGAATCTTTGCCCAACGTCCGGCCGTCTTGAAAACCGGTAAGTGATGCACAACCCGTAAAGGCAGCCATGCCTGCCAGCAGGAGGGCAAAAATTAACAATTGATTTTTCATAAGTAGTTGTTTTTAAATAAATTAAATGAAAATTAAATCCTGGCCCGATTGGCGGCAACCCATATTTTATTGACCCATTCCCGGTCAGTTTGTCGGGAGCAATTGACGCAAAGGTTGTTGATGGGGTGCTCGCTCCAGGTATAAATCAATTCTTCATCTGTATAAATGTATCCCTGAAGTTGGTTGGTAAAAACTGTACCGTAAAGGGTTGGTTGCCAGTACCGAACCCGGTTGGTCCGTTCAAAATCAATGGCCCAGGCAACGCGATCGCCAAAATCGGGCAGGCGATCCAGATAATGCCGGCTATATATGGTATGAATAAACATCCACAAGGACGCTTCAAAATTTGGAAAAATGACAAAATCAGTAGGCTCCGGGTCATTTTTCATAAAAACATCACAAAAAGAAAACGACTGGCACACCCACTCTTTGTTCATCCGGCGGATGCCAAAGTAATTATTGGTCCGGTTGCATAAAAAAGAAGCACCCCAAAAAGTTTCCCTGGCCGCTTTTGCCATCAGCGCTTTCCAGTCGGCTAAATATTTGCGGCCGTAGAATTGACAAATCCCGCTGACATCGTAATAAAAAGCATCCTGCAAACGAACCAGCCAAACATCGGCAATAGCCTCCCGCCGCGGGTCATTTAAAAACCATCTGCCTGTTTCCGGAAGATAGGAAACCATATCCGGGGCCCGTTTTGAAATTTGCCACAACACGACCTGAATGCTGTCGCCGGGCTGCGCACGCTTTACGGGTTTGTCATTAGCTGCTACTGCTCCCCCCTGTGCAGGCAACAGGAAAAAACTGATGAGTACAAAAAACAAAAGTAAAATTTTGGACATCGGGCGAAATAGCGCCATAGATTTAGAGTTTAGTGAAACGTTTCCGGAAGTACTGCGTATCTTTTCCAGGGCAGTTTCGATAAAATGAGATATGTTGACTGGCTGGAAATCCGGATTGAATTAATTTATTTTAACAGCTCTTTAACTTGTAGCAGACAGGTGCAGAATAGTCAGATTAAATCCTTTGGGACAAACATAAAGATTTTTCAAAAAACAGCCCAGGTTATGCGTAAAAACCTGCCCTTCGAATGCAGTTACTCATTCATGAGGTGGCGGCAGCCGGATGGGTAAAACCTAAAAAAATAGCTAATTTGCCTCGGAAAAATTCAATTGTCATATCCAAAAAACAAGCTGTATGGCTGTTCTTACTGCGGAAGCAATCGTATTTGCCATCAATTCGGCGATCAAATTAGGTAGAAATATCCAACGTGCATATGCTAAAAACCTGAAATCGAAAGAATTGGTGCTTCCCCTGCCTACTTTTGACGGAGACCCCAACCCGATGAGAGCAGAAGAGTTTTTCTCAAAAGACGACGAGAATACCGGGGGACGGCAATTCGTACGACGCATTGAGCGGCTCGGAAAATTGCACGAAGACCAGATGACCGTAGGCCTAAGCTCGGTAGAGGCGCTGGAATATGTCCGTTATTACGAACTCTTTTGGGTACTTTTGAAAGAAGACCAGATCAAAGCTGACGATACCCGAATCCATACGGAAGACATGGTTGCGCTGCTGCGCATCCGGCAATGGGAAACTGGCAAGGAGCCTCCGACATCCCCGTTGCAACTGGTAGCCGGTACTTTGGTTGAAATCGGAATTGACTATTTCAATCAGGTTCCCGGTGCCCTCAATGCCGGTTCGTCTTACGGCCGAATCATGAGAAGTTTTCTGGCCGCAATAGATGAAGTAACCTTCAGCGACGCTGTAGAATTTAAAACATCGGCAGAACGCATTGTCCCTAAATTGTTCATTACTGCTGCAGAAGCCATCGGCGAACTCAGTTCTGAAATCAGTGCAGACCCCAAAGTACAGGCATTCATCAAAGCAACCAGTAAAGGGATTGCCCAGGATATTTTTAAACGCGCCAAAGAAGGTGGGGATGAAGACGAAGCCATCCAGTGGGGACAAATGTTGTTGCGCAGCATGGTCAAAAATGCTGGCGAATACGTCTTTCAGTCTGCCGACGAATTGCTGGGTGCCAACGAAGGCCAGGCTTTACTCATCCAGTCAACCGGCATGGCCTTCCTCGAAGTCATCCTCGATGCGCCGAACGATAAATTCAACATTAAAGGCGCATTCACCACAGACACACTGGATAAGGTGGTACGGGCAGCATTGGGGGCTGTTGCCGAATGCCCGGAACTAATTGAAAGGAAACACCAGGGCATAAAAGCCATCATAAGCGGTGTGGCCCGAACCCTTGCCGCACATCCGGTGCTCAAAAACAGGCCGGACCTTTTGCCCGAACTCGTTCGGTTGATTTTAGAACATACTGCCCAAAATTTAGACCTGCTTTGGGGGCCTGCCGAGGCAAATGGAGAGCATTTGCTGTTTATGGGCCTCCAACAAATTCTGGCCGAAATATCCCGCCCTCCGCTGGAGGGAA
>JABWAJ010000560.1 GCA_013361075.1 Saprospiraceae bacterium
TAGGTTCGCTGCCGTGCGGTTCGTCGAAAATAAAACTGCTGGACGCCGCCACTTTGAGTTTTCCTGAAGGGCTGTTGGCTACCGAAGTCAGCAACTGGATCAGGACGTGGGGGCGGTCTATTTCACTGTAGTAATTGCGCACGTCGGCTAAGTGGTCCGGTGCCTCAATAACCGACATCGGGGTGACTTCCACGTCTTTTTTTGCGGTAATTTCCACAATACTCATGGCCGTGTAAGGCAGGTGGCGCAGTGACATCAGCGTGTGGCGCACACTGACTTTGTCGCCCACGTCAAACGTGGTGGTCAGCGCTGCTTTTTTCATATCGAGGGTTTGAGCGTAGTTGGAAATGTCGTGCCTGCCAATGCGACGGCGGTCCACGTCCAGGTTCATGTTTACATGGTTGAATGTCTTGAGGATGTTCGACACCCGCCCGCGCTGGTAGTAGTCGTACGCGCCGTTTAGTACCACATCTTTCACGCGCATGGGCTCGGGCGATGAGACTAAGCCCACCATGCCATTGGCGACTGTGATGCCGTAATAGTTGGCAGGATCAATGTTCCGCGCCTGAATATGCCAGGGGGATTGGCTGAGGTCCTGAGCGGTTAGAGGTAAAAGTGAAACAAACAGCAGTAAACAAAGACATAGTATTCGCATGGTGGTGGTTTTTGATGACAGGTAAAAGTAAGGAGATTTTTTGGAATGGGGGAAAGGGGTAGGAGGGAGCTTAAAAGAATGAAAGTCAACATCCGAGCCGACCCAGGTCATTGGCCTGATCAATCTAAAAGGGTACATTAAGTTGTTTAGCAATTGTTTCTAATATTTTCTTACCAACCAAAACTCAAATGCTATGAACAAGAATCTTTTGATTTTAGTGGTATTATTCTCCTGGGCATTTGGACGGATTGCTTTTGCACAACAGGTTGGCAAAAAGGAGAATGCTGAGGTTCAGCGTAAATCATCCACAACGAAAATCCGCTATTGGGTTTGGCCTGTACCAATTGATTCCTCAAAAGGATTAAAAATGAGCCTTTACGAAACGCAGGATTCATCGCTGGTTTTTGCGCATTCCGGCAAACGGTTCCAGCATGGGATTACAGAGACAGAGACTGTTCCCGTAAGCGGGATCAAGGATATTTATTTTCGTAGAAGAACAGCGCCATCCACTGGGGCTATTATTGGAGGATTTACAGGCTTGATTGTTGGGGCACTAATTGCAAGCGAATTCAAAAGCAGTAGCTATTCTTCAGGCTCTGGCTCAGGCTCTGGCTTCGGTTTCTCCCCGATTGGTGGTTTGGACGGAATCGGCGAATCCTTTTTGGGGATGGCCATTGGCATTACCGCTGGAGCAATAACCGGAAAGTTAATCGGCTCGAGCCGAATTAAAATTTCGCTGAATGGTGACTGGAAAAGTTATTCAAAGCAACGCGAGCAGTTGAAGAAAATAAGTATTACCAAACAGTGATCTCTGTGATTTGAAGAGGATTTGGTCTGAATTCGCAGGAATGGAGCGATTAAATGTTCAAATTTCCCGATGTTTTCAATACCAGTAAAAACCAAATCCTCTTTTCCTTGTTACATTGCCCTAAACTTTAATCCATGAAATTTTTCCTCCTGCTTTTTCTTGTCCTCGCCGTTGTCGGTTTAACAGCCTGGTACAAACGAGGCGTTCCGCTTACAAAACCTGAAAATGCTATGGCCATTACCTCCTTTTACGATTTCAAAATGACTGCTTTGGATGGCAGCAAAGAAGTGGACTTTCAGCAATTTAAAGGCAGGAAGGTGGTCCTGATTAACGTCGCCTCCGAATGTGGCTACACACCGCAATATGTGAATTGGGAGGCATTCCATGAACAATATGGAGAAAATATTGTCGTGCTTGGCTTCCCGGCAAATAATTTTGGAGGCCAGGAACCCGGTACAAATGCAGAGATTGGGGCATTCTGCCAAAAAAATTACGGCGTTACCTTTCAATTGTTTGAAAAAATCAGTGTGAAAGGCAGCGACCAGCACCCGCTGTACCAATGGCTTTCCCAAAAGGACAAAAATGGCTGGAATGATCAGGCACCAACCTGGAATTTTTGCAAATATGTCGTGAATGAACAGGGCGAACTGACCAACTTTTTTCCTTCAGGGGTAACTCCGGATGACGAGGCGTTTAAGAAGGCGGTTGGGCTGTAATGGAGGCCGGTGAACAGGAATCATCCTGAATTTTGGTTAAAAAATACCTCGGAGCGGTCATCTGTTTGTAGAAAATAATCGAAACGCAATTTTTCGACCCCTATGATGTCGTCTTGCCTTTGGAATGCATTGATCTACAAATGGTTGACTTCTCCGAAACCTAAATCCGGATTTGAAAAAATTCGGAATGACTCCTGTTGGCTTACTTCTTCAAATACTCTTCCACAAACACCTTCAATTCCTCCCCGTGTAAATTTTTCGCCAACACCTTTCCTTTCCCATCTAAGATAAAATTAGCCGGAATCGTGGAAATGCGCAGCGCTTCCATGAATGGTGTTTCATCGCCTGTCAGGTGGGAGGCGTGGGGCCATTCGGCACCGTCTTTTGCTATGGCATTGCGCCAGGCACCTTCGCTGCTGTCAATGGAATAGCCAATGATTTGCAGGCCATTTTTCCGATGAGCTGCCCAGAGCGGAGCCAGCACTTGCTTGTTTTCCCGGCGGCAGGGCACACACCACGAAGCCCAAATATCCAGGATTGTCAGTGTTTTTCCCAAAATCGTTTTTAAAGCAACCGTATCCCCGCTACTCATGGGGGCACTGAAGTCGGGAAGTATGCCGCCTACCAGCAGGGGCAACGCTTTGGCTTTTTCACATAGCTGCACCGCAAAGGGGGCATCCGGATACTCCGCAGACCACTTTTGACATTGGCCATACAAAAACTCAGGCACGCGCTCGTAGTCGTTTTGCAGACTGACCCATCGCGTAGCGACCAATGCCGCCAGCATGGAACGGGTTGAATCAGCGAACGCCATCAGCGGGGCTTGGAACTGTCTCAACGCGTTTTCCTGCTCCAAAAGGTGCTCTTCGTCGGGAGCCTGCATCAGGTAATCTTTCCATTCTTCAAAGGCAGCATGCCGCAGGTTGCGCAGGGCAATTAATGCAGCGTTGTCATCAGTATTGAGGAGGTCGCCGGATGAATCCGTTGTGCTGGCGGATTCCAGCTCAAAGCTGGCCTGGAAGTGATCGGAATCGGCACGTAACCGGAGGGGAACACCCGGAATCAGGATAATGGGCATATAGTTGGCCAACAACGGATTTTCATCAAGCAACTGATTGGCGTACCGGCTGCCTTTGGGTTGCATTGCCAGTTGATACAAAGTCGGTGCACCCGCATCGGGTATGCTGTTAAATGCAAACCGGCCATCTGAACCGATCTCAGCAGAATCAACGACTAAGCCGGTATAATTGGCAGCGATTTCAGAAAAACTCCGGGGTTGAATCAGGTAAACTACTGGATTCCAGCCTGCTTTCACAGTTATGTTTCCGGAAAGGGGCGGTTGGGTGCTGCAACCAGTACAAGTAAACAGCATCCCGGTAAGGAGAATGGTAATGATGAAATGGCGGAGGTGCATAAGTCAGGAATATGGCTGGCAAAGACGGTTTATTTTTTTGAAACCACAAAAGCAACTGCAAAAAGCCCCCAACAAAGCGCGTAACAAACAATCGGCGCAATGAAGGTGAACAAAAAAAGTGGAATGAGGAAAAGGGTCAGAAAAACCACATTGGCTGCAAT
>JABWAJ010000561.1 GCA_013361075.1 Saprospiraceae bacterium
ATGGGCGCGGGAAGCGCGTTCCTCAAAATTTTCGCAGAGGATGAAAAGCCGCTCACACTTCCGTACGACGTGCCCGCCAACCAGTTCCTCAACTTTGAAGGCCAGAAGTTTTCCAAATCCCGCGGCTGGGGCATCGAACAACACGTTTACCTGGAGGAGTTTAAGGACTTCCCGAATAAGGAAGATGCCCTGCGGTGGGCGCTCCTGCGCAACATGCCGGAAAATAAGGACAGTGATTTCAAATGGGATGAGTTTGTGGATTTTTATGATAAGGAACTGGCGGATAACTTCGGTAATTTCGTAAACCGGGTGATCGTCCTGACGCAAAAATACTTTGACGGGCTTGTCCCCGAAGCCAATTTCGACTGGTTGGATGCCCTGAGTGGTGCGCATCGCCTTGCCCTTGGGGTACACGACGATCTGAAAGCCTTCAATTTTAAACAAGCAGCCCAAACCCTGATGGAATTGTCGTCCTGGGGCAATACGCACCTGCAGGATGTTTCGCCCTGGAATATTGCCAAAACTGACCCACACAGCCCGCTGATCCGCGAATGCCTGTTTACCTGCCTGCAGGTAGTAGGGTTGCTGAGCGTGCTGTGCGAGCCGTTTATTCCATTCACGGCACCACGTGTTCGTGCGCTGTTGGGTTTACCGGATCTGCAAAGTGGCGATTTGGAAAGGGTACTTGACCAGCTTCAAAACAGCCAGCCGGTCATCGCTTCCGGCCACCGCGTAGGCGAACCACAGGTGCTGTTTCCTAAAATTGCCGACCGCCGCGATCCTGTCCGAATGGAAATCGTGGACCGGCAAAAAGCAAAACTGGCCGCCATCCTGAAAGCAGAAGCAGAACGCCAACAGACTGTAGCAGCAGCTGAATCCCCAAAAGCGGCCCCTGCACCACAGGTTGATGAAACTTCCGCCATAAAAGCAGAAATCCAGTACGACGACTTTGCCAAACTCGACCTCCGGGTTGCGACCATCCTCGAAGCAGAGCGCGTACCCAAAGCAGACAAACTGCTCCAGTTGCGTGTGGATCTGGGGTTTGAACAGCGCACCATCGTGTCGGGCATCGCCGAACATTTCGATCCTCAAAACCTCGTGGGCAAACAAGTGCTGGTCGTTGCCAACCTTGCGCCCCGCAAATTGCGCGGCATCGAGTCGCAGGGCATGATCCTGACAGCAGAAAACAGCGCCGGAAAACTGGGGCTGGTGTCGCCACCGGAGGGCTGGGAGAACGGGAGTGGGGTGAAGTGAGGAAATTGACAAGGGGCAAATGCAAATCGGCAAGGACCAAAGGGCAAAATCTTATGCTGCCTGGCGGGTTGAGTAGCTGCCTGTACGAACGGAAAAAACTGGTGGTTCTAAAAGATAATTACCGTATTTTTGTATAAAAGTAGCATTATGGAACATCCATTGATAGAGCGCAATCCCCACATTATGTTGGGTAAACCCGTGATCAAGGGAACCCGGATCACCATAGAATTGCTGATGCGCAAGCTTGGTGACGGATTTACTATTCAGGACATTCTGGACATGTATCCGAATTTAACCATAGAACAAATCCAGGCGGCGTTTACTTATTCTGCAGATAAAATTGCCAACGAAATTATCCTTGAAGTAGCTTGATATGATTCTTGCAGATGAAAATCTGAATTATCAGTTCATTCTTGACTTGCGGGAAGCTGGTTATGAAGTCTTGTCCATAACGGAAAAGTTTAGCGGCATTTCTGACCCCGCTGTTATTGATCTCGCATTAGAAGAAGATGCCGTATTGATTACAGAAGATAAAGATTTTGGAGAACTGATCTTTGCCCATCAGGTGGCCAGATTGACCATAGTTTTCCTGCGGTACTCCAAAACGGAATTAGCCCTTGTACGCCGCCAGCTCTTATTCATTATTCAGGCATACCTTGACAAAGAAGGCCATTACTTTATTACCATAGCGAGAGGGAAGATTAGAATAACGACGTTGTGATTTCACCCAAAACCCTTATTTTTGTAAGTAACCAAAAGTACATATCGCTATGGAACTATTGGAGCGCATTACTTTTAACCCGGCAGTTATGGGTGGTAAACCATGCATTCGGGGCATGCGCGTTACTGTGGGTACTGTCGTTGGGCTGGTTGCAACAGGTAAAACGATACCTGAAATCCTGGAATTGTACCCTTACCTTGAAGCAGAGGACATAAAACAAGCGCTGTCTTATGCTGCCTGGCGTGTTGAAGAAATAGAAGTCCCTCTGCGTCCTGTTGCGTGATTATGAGCGTATTGATTGATATGAACCTATCTCCCGTTTGGGTAAATTATTTTAACCAGCACGGAATAGAAGCTATCCATTGGTCAGAAATATTGACTCCGGAAAGTATCGGTCAAAAGGTGTTGCAATGCCTCGCCCAATTCGATGAACAATTAAAGGCAGGATGCATGCTTACATTGGATTCTGCAAAAGCAAGGGTACGATTGTTGCCTTTCCGCTGATCAGCGATCCATCCTTAAGCCATCTGCATCTCAATCTGCCGTTTTGCCAGATTCGCGCTCACCACCCGCACCTGTACCACATCGCCCATTTTAATCTCTTTGCCGGTGTAGGCCCCGCGCACGCGCAGGCGACTGCCCGTGAATTCATACGGCTCCGGCATCGTATCAAAGCTCACCATACCTTCTGCCCGGCTGTCTTTGAGTTCGATGAAAAGGCCGCGTTCGCCGATGCCGGAAACGAAACCTTCAAAAATTTCGCCGAGGTGTTTCTCCATAAACTCGACCTGCTTGTATTTCACCGATTCGCGTTCGGCTTCCATCGCACAGCGTTCCTGCTTTGAGATGTGGAGGCACTGTTCTTCCAGCTTGTCTTTTTTGACCCGCAAAAAAGCTTCCGGCATTAAGTTTGGCTCCAGAATCCGGTGCGCCAGCACATCTGAATAGCGGCGGATGGGCGAGGTGAAATGTGTGTAGAAGTCAAACGCCAAACCGTAGTGACCAATGTTTTCGGTGCTGTAGGCCGCTTTGGCCATGGTTCGGATGGCAATGGGTTCCAGCATTTTCAGGCCGGGATCGGCCAGCGCAGCCTCGGCTAAACGGTTGTAGGAAGCAGCAATTTCCTTCGGCGTATTGATTTTCATCTGAAAGCCCAGTTCCATAGCAAACCGTGCCAGATCTTCCACTTTGTCCATATTCGGTTCATCGTGGATGCGGTAGATGTAAGGAATTTCCGGCAAGCCTTCTGCTTTTTTAGCGACAAAAGTTGCTACTTCACGGTTGGCCAGCAACATGAAGTCTTCGATGAGCAGGTGGGCTTCTTTGCGTTCTTTCACAAACATGGAAATCGGTGCCCCGTTTTCATCCAGGCGGAATTTTACTTCATCCGACTCAAAGTTGATGGCACCTTTTTTGAACCGCACGGCACGCAGGCGTTTCGCAATCCGGTTCAGGTATTTCAGTTCTTCTGCAAAGTCGCCTTCTCCGGCGTCCATGATTTGCTGTGCTTCTTCGTAGGCAAACCGGCGGTCGGAGTGAATGATGGTTTTGCCAAACCAACGCTCTTTGATTTTATCATTTTGATCAAAGATGAAAACAGCCGAAAAAGTGAGCTTATCCTCGTTGGGGCGCAATGAACATAAGCCGTTGGACAGTTTTTCCGGCAGCATGGGCAATACGCGGTCCACTAAGTAAACGGAAGTCGAACGCAGGTATGCTTCCTTGTCCAGCGCAGTGCCCGGTTTCACATAATGCGAAACATCGGCAATGTGAACACC
>JABWAJ010000562.1 GCA_013361075.1 Saprospiraceae bacterium
CGTTCTTCGTTAGGTTCGGGATTGATCGAGGTTCAGGGATTGTTCAAATCAAAATAGCAGTCTCGTTGCCTCAAACATTCCAAAATCCAACGAACAACCAACAACGAACAACCAACAACGAACAACCAACAACCAACAACCAACCAATAATGGCTCAACTAAAAACCACATCCATCGCTTCATTCACTATGGCGGCAGCCAATTCCAAATCCGCTTCCGAATGCGCTGCTGAGATGAAGCCAACTTCGTAGCCTGAAGGGCCAAAATAAACACCTCTTTTCAACAACTCTAAGTGCAGGACTTTAAATTTTTCCATGCTTTTAGGGTCAATCTGATCGGCAGTAATGATGCGCTCCCGGCTGAAAGCAATCCAGAAAATAGAAGCAATCTGCGGGATGCTTACTTCATATCCTTTTGCATCGCAATGCTGTTGGATGGCTTGCACAAAATACTGTGTTTTGTGTTCCAGGGCTTCATAAAACCCGGGCGCCAGCAATTGTTCCAGCGCTGCCAGCCCTGCCGCCATGGCTACCGGATTCGCGGAAAGCGTACCTGCCTGGTAAACCGGCCCGTCGGGCGCAATATGCCCCATCAGTTCCCGGCTGGCCCCATAAGCCCCAACCGGCATGCCGCCGCCGATGATTTTGCCATAAGTCACAATGTCTGGCTGAATGCCGTAGTACCCGGCAGCCCCTTCAAAACCAACCCGAAACCCGGAAATGACTTCGTCGAAAATCAGCAAAACCCCGTATTCTGTGCACTTTTTTCGCAACAATTCCAGAAAAGACCTGTCCTGGAGCAAAAGTCCGTTGTTGGCCGGCACGGGTTCGATGATGATGCAGGCTACCTCTCCGCCGTATTCCACCAGCGTTTTTTCCAGCAAATCGGGTTCATTAAGTGGCAATACAATGGTTTCTTTGGCAAACGCTTCCGGAATTCCTGCCGAGGTGCTAACCCCAAAAGTAACCAGCCCAGAACCGGCTTTCACCAGCAGGGAATCCAGATGTCCGTGGTAGCACCCTTCAAATTTGATGACCTTGCTTCTGCCGGTAGCACCCCGGGCCAGGCGAATGGCCGACATAACCGCTTCGGTACCTGAACTGACAAAGCGCATTTTTTCCAGATACCGGTTGTTGCCCAAAAGCAATTTGCCAAGGCGGTTGCCCCACTGGGTTGGCGCACCAAAAGAGAGGCCGTTCGCTGCCGCCTCCATCACCCTTTCCAGAATTGCCGGGTTGTTGTGCCCCAAAATCAAAGGCCCCCAGGAGGCGCAAAAGTCGAGGTATTCATTGTCGTCTTCATCCCACAGGCGGCTGCCATTCCCTTTTTTGATAAAAACAGGTGGCCCCGTCACCGAACGAAAAGCCCGCACCGGCGAGTTTACCCCGCCCGGGAAATACTGTTTTGCTTCTTCGTACAACACGCCTGAACGGGCGCGGGAGTATGTTGGATTCATGAATGCTATTTTTGCAAAAAGAACAACAAAGCTAAGGAACAGTTGGAGGATTTGTGGCAAACTCTTGTCAGGACTTCGTAAAAGTATGCCGGGGCTCTGTGTAGTGTCACTGCATGAAAATGAACAGGTTCCCAAAAAATCCGTACCTTAGCCCAATAAAGTTTTGTTTGGCTATGGATATAGACGTTGGCGCATGCATTTCCGCATTGCTTTACGAACACGATACGGTCAGCATTCCCGGTCTGGGGGCGCTGGTTGGTCAATACAAATCTGCTGCCATCGAGCACGTTCAGGGTAAGATCAGTCCGCCTTCCAAAGAATGGGCTTTCAACCCCAATCTGGCGGTCAATGACGGGATTCTGATCAATTACCTCATCCAGAAATACCACCTCTCCTATGCTGAAGCAGAGAAACATGTGGCGGATTATGTGGCACAGGTAACCGCCGCTCTCGAACGACGCGAAATTGTGGTCATTCCTGAAGTAGGGCGACTTTACCGGGATTTTGAACAACAACTTCGCTTTTTGCCCGACAATACCAATTTTTACGCCGAAGCTTTCGGCCTGCCAACGGTGCAGTTTTATCCTGTATTGCGTTCGGCTAAAAGCCAGGAATCTTTGGTTCCGGAAACGCCCGCTGCTCAAAGTTTCAGGCAATTGGCGCTGACAGCCTTCCGACAATACCGGAAAATAGCGGCAATTCTTGGCACTATTTCTCTGGCAACCACTCTCTACCTGCTGCTGCGCCCGGGGGCCAACCTCCCGGAAGCGCCGATTGCGGAGGCCCTGCCACCTTCCAGGGTGAATGTCAGCCCTTCTTCCGAAATACCTCCCACAGCAGATACACCTGCTGAACTTCCTGAAGCGCTCGGGCAGGAGGAAGACAGCGACCCCGATGAACGCGGAACGAATACGGAAACGGATACCGAAAGCATTACCCTCGGCCCTGAACAAAAATTCGGCGTCATTGTAATCGGCTCTTTTTCCAATGAAGACAATGTGAAGCGGTTGATCTCCCGGTTGTACGAATCGGGCTACGAGCCCTTCACCGACAAAAAGGGACGGCTCACCCAGGTTAGTGTCCAATTAGGGTATGAAACGGAGTCCGAACTTCGGGATGCCTTGCAAAATATTCGCAAAAAATTTAACAAAGACGCCCGGATCACCCGCAAAGGCAAGCGTTAAAAATTGCCCATGAGTGGTTATTTTTTCCTTTAACAACCCCAAACCCTGATTTTTGTCCGGATGGATGCCAACACGCTGAAAAAGAAAGTATTTGATAAAAACAGGATGCCATTTATTTCATCGAAAGTGTTAATTTTTTGTTAACACCTTAAAAAAGCGCGAAAAAAATGGCCTGCATTTGATTAGCTGCTATATCTTTGGGCAGTATTCAATCATGAACTTCTTTTTTTCACCAAAACATAATTGCTATCGATTGTAACGCTTACACTAAATAATTTGGTAATCCCATCACTCTTTAAAGTTATTTAGTTATGCAAGTTACAATGCTTAACGATCAGCAGTTAATCGCCTGCTATCTGGAAGGAAATGAGCGCGCTTTCGAAGAGTTGCTCAATCGGCACCAGCAAAAAATTTACACTTCCATTTATCTCTTTGTCAAGGAACAAAGCCTTGCAGAAGATATTTTTCAGGAGGTCTTCATTAAAATTGTTGACACCCTGAGAAAGGGCAAATACAACCACGAGGGCAAATTCCTTCAGTGGGCCATGCGTATTTCCTACAACATGTGTGTGGATTACTTCCGTCGCACCAAACGCCGCCCTCAGGTAGCGCCAACCGATACATTCGACATCTTCGATGTACTTCATTCATCTGACGATAATGCCGAACAGCACATCATCCGCAGCCAAACGCACGACAAAGTGCGCCACCTGATTGATATGCTGCCGCCGGAACAACGCGAAGTGGTCATTTTGCGCCACTACGCAGACATGAGCTTCAAAGAAATTGCCAAGCTCACCCGCGTCAGCATCAATACGGCTCTGGGCCGGATGCGTTACGCACTGATCAACATCCGCAAAATGATTGAGGAGAAAGAAGCGGTCTTACAGTAGGCTCGTTTCAGTTGGCAGGTCTTCAGTGGGCATTGGCAGTGCGGTTGGAATGGTACGTGCTGGTTGGTGCCGATAAAGTTTGCTGGTTTTCAGTGGGCAGTTCTTCAGTGGGCAGTTGGCAGTGTGGTTGGAATGGTGCGTGATGGTTGGTGCCGATAAAGTTTGCTGGCTTTCAGTGGGCAGTTCTTCAGTGGGCAGTTGGCAGTGTGGTTGGA
>JABWAJ010000563.1 GCA_013361075.1 Saprospiraceae bacterium
AAGTTGGCGACATGTATGGTTAGGACGTAGATGTTAGATATAAGACGTTAGACTTAAGATGTTAGACTTAAGATGCGGGTGCAAAGATAAGGAGAATTGCGGAGAGTTAAGGCTTATAGGATGTCCGGGAGTTCTTCAATCATCAGGCTGTATTTTTTCAATTTTTTCAGGCGAAAGGCCGGTAATTTCAACGATTAAATGTTTATCCATCCCTTTCTTTTTCACCTGAACGGCGATTTCTATTTTTCCTTCATCAAACGAAGTGTCTGCCACATTTTTCAAATCCCGCTAATATTTCAGGCCTTCCTCCTACTTAATTTTTTCATCAGGCGAAAATTTTGCAATTTCAGCTGCTTCAAATAACTTCTGGAACACCCGATCCCCCTTTCCAACACCCTGCCGCTCTTTACTTCATATCTCAATCAGCTTCCACTTCCCTCGTTTAAAAACCCAAATACAAAAAACTGCTGCCATTGTTTCGCTTGTCGCAATGGCCCAACACACCCCGGCGAGTCCCCAGTCCATGGTAATTGCCAAAAAATAACCCAGCGGAATTTCCATTGCCCAAAAGCAAATCAGGTTGATGATGGTAGGCGTGCGCGTATCGCCAGCCCCGTTTAGCGACTGGCTAATGACCATGCCATAGGCAAAGAAGATGTAGCCGGCGCAAATGATCCGCAAACTAAGTACACCCGCTTCAACCACAGCAGGCGTGTCGTCGAAAACGCGGATGAGGTATTCTGCGCTGAAAAAATAAATAACCGATACCGTTGCCAGAAACAACATGTTGTAAAAAGCAGCCCGCCACACGGATATTTCCGCACGATCCGGTTGTTTGGCACCGAGGTTTTGCCCCACCAGCGTTGCGGCGGCGTTGGCGATACCCCAGGAAGGCAGGATGGTAAAAACCAGCAGGCGGATGGAAATGGTATAGCCCGCCACTGCGTCGTCGCCAAAACGGGCGATGATGCGCATGAGGAAAATCCAGCTGGCCGAAGCAATCAGGAATTGCAGTGCACCGGTGTACGCAATTTTCAGCAACTTCAGGGTCGTTTTCCAATGAAAATACAAATGCGCTTTCGTCAGGTGAATGATGCTGCTGCCTTTCCAAAGGATGTTGAGCTGGTAAACTACCCCGGCCCCGCGACCAATGGCCGTAGCAATGGCAGCCCCTTCGATCCCAAAAGCCGGAATGGGGCCAAAGCCAAAGATGAGGATCGGGTCCAGCACGATATTGATGCCGTTGGCTAACCACAACGACCGCATGGCAATGGCGGCGTCGCCGGCACCGCGAAAAACCCCGTTGAGCAAAAAGAGGAGCATAATGGCAATGTTGCTGCCAAAAGCGATGCGGGTATACCCCACGCAATTGCGAATCATATCGTCGTCACCACCCAGCCAGCGGAGGACATTTTCGGCGTAAAGGAGCCCAAAAATGCCAATGATGACCGAAATTACCGTAGCAATGTAGATGGATTGCATGGCTGCCACCGCTGCTTTTGCGGGTTTGCCTTCGCCTACCCGCCTCGACACCATGGCCGACGCAGCAGTACTGAGGCCAATTGCCAGAGAATAAATGAGTGTAAGAACCGATTCGGTCATGCCCACCGCAGCCACAGCCTGCACACTGATTTTTGCAACAAAAAAAGCATCTACTACTGCAAACAATGATTCCATGGCCATTTCCAAAATCATGGGAATGGACAACAACACAATGGCCCGGTTGATGCTGCCGGAAACGAAGTTTTTTTCCTTACCGTCTAAGGCTTCAATAAAAATGTTGTAAATTTTCTGCATGTTCAGGTTCGGGTGAAAATTTAGGTTGAAGGCCCCTTTTGATGCTTTGCGACAAAAGGGTAAATATTCTGTTTAAAATAGCACCACACTTTTGAGGATGTGGGCGGAATTTTGTTTTTTTACATGACCTTTCGAAGTGGTATTCAGGGCGGAAAGTTCGCAATTAACCCCGATGTCACGAAAAATAGTTTCCCATGGCACAAAAATATTGGTCATTGTCGCTGACTTCCCGGTCTGCACACTCCGTCTGTGATAAAAACTAAACTGAATATGAGCAAACTTTTTCAACTCTCATCCCTTGCACTTTTTCTGAGTTTTGCTGCAAAAGGCCAAACGCCGACAGTCCAGGATTGCCTCGGTGCCATTCCGGTATGCCAGCCTGTATATGTAGAAAACAACTCCCCTACCGGCGACGGAAATTACAACAACGAAATCAATACGAGCATCAATTGCACGGCGGGTGAAGACAATTCCATCTGGTATGTTTTTACGGTGAGTCAGAACGGGGAACTGAGCTTTGTCATCACCCCCAACAATGCAAACGACGACTACGACTGGTCCGTTTTTGACATTACGAATGCTTCCTGTGATGATATTGGCACGAATCCTAATCTCGTGGTTAGCTGCAATGCCGCTGGCGGAGGAAACTGTAACGGTGCAACCGGGGCAAACGGCGGCAGCAATTGGGACGTTCAGGGAGCCGGATGCAATTCCGCGCCACCCAACCAAAGCTTTGGTGCTACCCCCTTTAACGATCAGATTCCCATGCAGGCCGGTCATACCTACGTACTCATGGTTTCCAACTATACCGGCTCCCCTTTTGGATATGAAATTGATTTCGGAGCTTCTACCGGCCTGGGAATTTTCGACCAGACAGAGCCTGAAATCAGTGAATTTGACCCGCCTCAAAATTGCGGCGACAACCTCATCTTCGTCGAATTCAACGAATACATCCAATGCAATTCTTTCCTGCCGGGCAGTGTGCGCCTGAATGGCCCCGGAGGCCCTTACACCCTGACGCCCTTTTCAATCAACTGCAATGCCGGCGGAACCTACGACCGGAATTTTTCTTTTACGGTCAGCCCGCCCATTGCTGCTGCCGGCGCTTATTCGTTTGAAATTGTTGACAACAACTTATCCGACATCCTCGATTTGTGCGGCAATCCTGCTGATCCGGCCATTTTCCCGTTCACCACCCTCCCCGTTCCACAGTTCATTGATGTCATCAGCGACACCAGCATGCTTTGCGTTGGCAGCAGCATTGTGCTGGATGCCGGCTTTCCGGGGGCAACGGCATTCCAGTGGCAGGATGGCAGCACAGCATCTACCCTAACGGTTAACGCAGCAGGCATTTATCGGGTCGATTTCAGCAATGCTTGTGGTAGCGGTGCCGATTCGGTCGAGGTGGTTGCCCTGAATGACGTGCCAATGGTAAATCTGGGAGCCGACACCATTTTGTGTGCAGGCGAAACCCTGCTGCTGGATGCTTCAAGCCCACTGGCTACCTACCGCTGGCAGGACAATTCTACTTCAGCTACCTACCCGGTTGGGGCTGCCCAGCCAGGCACCTACCGCGTAGAAGTGACCAATATTTGTGGAACGACGATTGATGACCTTGAAGTTGACTATGTCCCCCCGGTGCTCTTAAACTGGCCGGAACAAACGGTGCTTTGTGCCGGCGACACCCTTTTCCTTGATGTTTCTCACCCTGCCGCATCCTATGTCTGGCAAGACGGATTCAATGGTCCCCAGCGCGAAATTGTGAAAGATGGTGATTTCCGCGTACAGGTGACTACCTATTGCGAAACAATCAGCGACACCATGAATGTTTTGTTCATTACTGAAATGCTGGCAGAACTTGGCCCGGATACCGTCCTGTGCCCCGGAGAAACCCTGGTATTCGACCTGACCATCACGGGTGCAACCTACCGTTGGCAGGACGAC
>JABWAJ010000564.1 GCA_013361075.1 Saprospiraceae bacterium
CTTCCTGTATTTCCAAACCTTGTTTGAATTCAGTGAATCAACAAATTACTTTGTTAGAAGCCATAGCCCATCCCAATGAAGCCCAAAAGCGCGAGTTGGAGCAGCTTAATCACGAACGGTCGGCTATATTTTGGGCCTTATTGGATCAGGAATTGAACGCAGGAGACTATACGGAAGCAGAAAACCTGCTTACAGAAGCTGGAAGTAAAATTGCCCAACGCAATCTAATTGGATTAAAGACCAAACGAGGCAACTATCTTGCTGCGCAACAGTTGCTGAATAATTATCCTTCTGAAGATAATGATGATCTCAATTTTAAAGCAGTACAAGCGCTTAATCTGCGTCGTTTATCCGAGAGCCAAAGTTTTGTTTTGGCGCCAGCCGACGAAACACTCCTGTATAATGTTGCAGGAAGTAAAATGCTTTCAGCAGCTTACGCAAGGGGACTTTTGTCCCTGTTAAAGGGCGAACAATTCAAGCCAGAGTTACCCGATATTCCTGAAGAAGCACTAAACGCTGAAGGACTACCTTCAACCGCACGGGAGTACAGGAGTTTTCAAATCTACCCGAATCCAGGGCGGGGAGAAGTTACTGTAAAATTCCCTTTCATAGAAGTTGATACCCCTCGCCGTCTGGAAGTTTACAACATAACGGGCACACGGGTACTCGACCTTGTTCCCGATAGTGAAACACTGATACTGGATTCGGCGACCATCGGTTTCGGCGTTTTTACAGCCATACTCTGCCAGGATGGTCAGGAAGCAATGCGCCTCAAATTTGTTTTATTGAAATAAAATGGATCGGGAGTACCTGGGGCATTCTAAATGTATACAGCCAGGTACTCCTGTTAACCTTTTGCCATGAAAAAAATAATCTACGCATCGCTCCTCTTCCTTCACAGCGCCTGCTTGCTTGCACAATTAACCTGGCAGCGCAGTTATGACCTCGTGCCCGGTGGCACCCCTCGCAACTCCGATATTGGACTACAAATTTCCCCTTCGGGCGATGGCTATTTGCTGCTAAGCGGCACTTTGTTCAATAATAATACCACGAATGGTTTCGGGCTGTACCGGCTTGACAGCCACGGAGAAATTTTATTCAAAAAAGCTTTCCTCAATACCGAAAACCCCATGCGGGCATTTGGCCAGGATCTGGTGCTTGAATTGCCTTCGGGAGACATCGTGATCGCAGGCGACCAGCATACCAATGATTTTCCGGACATCAGTCGTGTTTTTTTGATGAAATTGACTCCCGAAGGAGATAGCATCTGGATGCACACCTATAATAATGAATGGTTAGACTTCCCCGATGCAGTTGTGCAAACACCCGACGGAGGTTTTTTAATCGAGGGCAGCGGGGGGCCTGACGTTCAGGATATTTTTCTAATCAAAACCGATTCGAACGGGTTAGAGCAATGGAACAAAAGACTGGAAATGACGGCTCAGTTCAGGTACAGCGTGTACGGAAACTTAGTCGCCCTGAATGATGGGGGCTTTGCCATTGGGTACATTGCTGCCAACTACATCAGCAATAATGAATATACTCAGGTGGTTCGCTTAGACGAATCTGGTAATATCCTGTGGCACAAAGAATTTTACGAGCAACAGTCTTGTTCCCCAACGCTGCGAAAAGACAACGATGGCAACCTTGTCTTAATCACTTGCGTGGATACGCTAATCGCTCCCTGGTTCAATCCCTATGTGATGTTTGTGACCAAAATTGATATTGCGGGCAATATCCTCTGGGAGTTTGCCTTCGATTCCGACGTCATTCGCTCACATGGCGACATCGAAGTAGCTGCCAATGGCGACATTCTGGTGGCCGGCCTTAGGAAGGATGAAGATGCTTTCTACGATAAAGCGTGGATCGCTCGGGTGAGCGGAACAGGTGAATTACTCTGGGAAAAAACCTATATAGTGGAACCAACCAATCCTTCATCCATTTTCTGGCTTTACGACATTGAGGCATGTTCCGATGCAGGGATGATCGTATCCGGGTTAATCAAGGAAGAACCAGCCAGCGGCGTGTACGATGCCAATGCATGGGTCATGAAATTAGATGAAAATGGTTGTTTCTCATCCAACGATTGCGGGGAGAACAACATCATTGTATCCGACGGTAACATTTCGCTACTCCCCCGACAGGAAATTGGCCTGTTCCCAAATCCGGCCTCCGGAACCCTGCATATCGCCCTGCCGGAGGAAATTCCGGAACTGGAAGTGGCGGTGTATGACCTCGCCGGAAAACTGATGCAAAGACAAAGGGTTCGGAACGAAACCACCCTTACTTTGAATCAGCAAGGCGTATTTATTTTGGCCTTCTTCAGCGAAGGGATTTGGGTAGCAACAAAAAAAATCGTAAATATTTCTCATTAAACGAGCCGCATTGTTCCAAAACATCAAAAGCAATAACATGAAATTTTTATTTACCCTCCTTTTCCTCATTGTTTGCAATGCAGCCCAGAGCCAAACGGGTTTTGCTCCGGTCGGTGCTACCTGGTATTATACAGAAGTTGCCAGTTTCAGCCCACCAAGATGTTTAAAAATAACCGTTGAAAAAGATACCGTTGTACAAGGACAGCCCTGCCGAAAATTGGTAAGAAACAGAGCGATAGCTTGTGCCTGGGCACAAAACTTAGTCGAATTCGTGTACGAGGCAGACAGCGCCGTTTATTTCTTCGATTTTAATTTTCAGGCGTTCCATTTACTTTATGATTTCAAATTGCAGGCTGGCGATTCATGGAAAATTCCCTGGCAGGTGCATTGCGAGTTACCCTGGTGTGACGAACCCGTAACGGATACGCTGGTGGTGATCGTAGACTCTATATCCCAGATTCAAATCAATGGGCGATGGTTAAAACGGCAACATGTACATGGGTTTCCGGCGTTAAATAGTGTGCCAGATGCTTATTTTGAAGGAAGTATTACAGAAAAGACAGGCTCAGATCGCTATTTGTTCCTCAATTTTTACATAGACTTGATTCCAATAGTCTGTGAAGATTATTTTCCTTTGGGCCTTCAATCCTATGAAGACGCCGACTTTGGATTTTATGAGACAGATATATTTTTTGCCGGGGACTCCTGCGAGTTCTTAGTTGCTACAAATGTACCATCACAGCCCCCGCCCATTCATTTATTCCCCAACCCGGTTTCGGACAAACTTACCATAGCCAGCGACAATAATGGAAAGATGAGGTACGAACTCCGCAGTATGACTGGAGAAAACCTGAAACAAGGCGTTTTTGAGTACCCGGAATTGGAGATAGAGATGTCCGCATTTCCGGCAGGCATTTATTTGCTGTATAGCTATCAAGATGGGCTTTGTACAGGAATTAAAAAAGTAATTAAGCAGTAACAGGCCCCAAAAAATACTCTCCTGATTCCGTTCGTGTTGCGCTATGAACATGAGTCATCCCGAATTTTTTTCAAATCCGGATCTATGCTTCTTAGAATTCAACTATTTGAAAATCAATTTATTGCAAAGAAAAAAAAGCAACATCATGGAGGTCGCATAAGCGGCGGTGATCCTTCGACAAGCTCAGGAACCGCTTGACATCATGGTGGTTACGTGCGACCTCTCTACCGGAGAGCACTGGCTGTGCATATTTTATCCGTACAATTGCTTAATGTCCTGCTGGAATTTAGCCGGATGGTCATTGCTCCTGGTTTATTTCTACTTTTTGAGCCCAAAATGTCTTTCCCGAAGGGAATCTCAAAAAGGCTTGTC
>JABWAJ010000035.1 GCA_013361075.1 Saprospiraceae bacterium
TGGTCGTTATCCCAAAGCAGAAACCGGCATCAATCTGAACTATCGCAAAGGCAGGTGGAATGTTTTTGGGAACTACAATTTCTCTTACCGGAAAGCTTTCAACAACCTGATTCTTTATCGCAAATTCAGTGAAAACGGGCAAGTCATTTCGGCTTTTGATCAAGACAACCTGCTGGTTTTTCCATTCCGTTTCAATACCGCAAGGGCAGGAATTGACTGGTCTGCGGGAAAACGCACAACCCTGGGTATCAGCCTTTCAGGTGTTGACAATCGGTTTGACCCATCGGGCGACAATTTTACACATGTGCGCGATGCTAACCGCCAGATTTTGTCCGAATTTGCAACCACCAACCGTTCGAAAGATAAATGGCAGAACTACGCTGCGAATTTCAATTTTCGACATGCATTCAACGACGCAGGCCGCGAGCTGACTTTAGACCTTGACTATGCCCGTTATGGAAATGAAACCTTCCAATTGTTTACTACCGACTACCGCACGGCATTGGGTGAGTTGATGCACACAGATGTGCTCAAAGGCGATATTGACGGTTTTTTGGACATTCAATCGGTTAAAGCAGACTACGTACACCCACTCGGGCAACACACAAAAGGAGAAGCCGGTGTCAAAAGCAGCGTCGTCACAACAGATAACAATCTGCAATACTTCGATATCATCAATGGGGTGGAGGTTTTCGACTCTACACAAAGCAATCATTTTATTTACAAAGAGCAAATTCACGCCGCTTATGTCAATTTCAGCCACGGGTTTCGGGGCATCCAGTTGCAGGCGGGATTAAGAGCGGAGCAGACAGTGGCCGACGGCTTGCAGTTGACCACTGACTCTTCATTTCAGCGCAATTACTGGCAATTGTTTCCCAGCATTTTTGTGACACATCCGGTGGGAGCAAATGACAAACACGAGTTGAGCTATTCCTACAGCCGCCGCATTGACCGGCCCAGCTACCGGCAGCTTAATCCATTCCGTGCGTTTGTAGACCCGACAACTTATCAGGAAGGCAATCCTTTCCTTAAACCACAATTGAGCCACAATTTTGAAGTATCCTACACTTTCGACAAGCGGTTTACAGCTACACTGGCCTTCAGCCGCACCGACGACAACATCACCAGTGTCTTGTTGCAAAACGATGCTGAACGGGTAACCATTCAAACCGAAATTAATTTTGAATCCTTTGACTATTATGGCTTTAGCCTTAGCGCACCCGTGCAGATTACCCCAAAATGGAACAGCAACAATAGTTTTAATCTCTACTATGGTAATTACAGCGGTTTCGTTGGGAATGGACTGCTGGACCAGGGCAGTGTCAACGTTAATATCAACTCGATCAACAGCATCGTCCTGCCTGAAAACTGGTCGATGGAAGTCAACCTGTTTGCCCGTTCGCGCGAGGTTTATGGCGTTTCCACCATTAAAGCAATGGGCCAGTTTACGGTTGGGGTGCAGAAAAGTTTTCTGGACCGGCGTGCCAGCATCCGCCTCAATGTAAGTGATATCTTTTACACTGGGGTAGTTCGCGGAAGCACCTTGTATCAGAATGTGGATGAAATCTTTGAAAGCAAACGCGAAAGCCGGGTTGCCAGTGTCAATTTTTCTTATCGCTTTGGGAAAAATACTGTCTCTGGGGCACGGCGCAGGGCAGGAGGTGCCGAGGAAGAAAAACGCAGGGCATCAACGGGCACGGGATAGGCCGCGAGCAGGGCTTGTTGTTACAGGTGATCAGGGACATATTGGATTTTCCTTCAGAGGATCAAAAAACAAAACAAGAATAAGCTATGAAAACCAGGTCAACTCAATTGGCCACCTGGTAAAGTACACTTTGAATGATGACCCGGCGTTTGATCTGCCAATCTTAAGAAATGTCGGGCGTTCACAACGGTCTTGTCAGCAATGGCAAGACCGATTTTTTTTTACCTGATAATTATGGAAATAAAATTTGACCAGATAAACATAATCCGGGTATATTAGTACTTGAAAAGTACACAGGTATGGAAAAATTCCGGGTGTATTACCGGGCTGGTTCATCGGAAAGTCGGTAATCCGGGGTATTTATGTGCCAGACTTACGGAGACGATAACTCGCTCGTTAACCGCCTCCATGGTTTTGATCAATAAAGCAAAACTTGCATGGACTGGATTTTCAGTATTCGGGCGAAGTTGAAAGCGGCTTTTTTTCTGGCACTTATCTGTATAGTAGTGCTGGTGAACATCTATTGGGAACGCAGCAATATTGCTGATATAAATAGCTCATTTTGTTCTATTTACGACGATCGACTGCTGCCTGCAACCTATGTTTTTCACCTAACCAATCACCTGTACCAAAAACGGCTCATTCTGGAGCATCAGCTCCACCACCACGATACGCTGGCGATTGCTGAAGCCAAGCGGCGTATAGCCATCCACAACGCCGCGATGGACACCCTGATCGAAGATTTTGAATCCACGTATTTAGTGGAATCAGAAGGGCGGCTGCTCGTTGATTTTAAACAGGAACTCAAAGATTACAACCTGTTGGAAAAAAAATTGCTGGAATCGTCACAACTCCGGCTGCCTCCGGACGAAGATCCTGCCGGGCTGATTCCGCTGTTTGAGGCAAATCTGGAGGAACTCACCCTACTGAGCCAGGTCCAGATTGATGTTGGCAGGGCTATGCGCGACGACTCGATGCGCATGCTGGCCAATACCAAAGTGCTTACTATGCTGGAAGCAGCCCTGATTGTCATCATTGCCCTTGTCATTCAGGCCCTGGTTTTTGCTTCGCGCTCAGTAGCGCCACCAAGGCCACAGCGGCACGACCTGAATTGAGGTCATTTCTTCGTTCATCCGGGATTTAAAGCCACATTTTGGTGGAAAAAATCGTTCTTGATTTCAGGGAGGGGCAGGGAAAAGTAGCTAAGCCCTCCTTTTTTATTCAAAAAATCTGAAATATGAAAAAAACATTGAACCGCTTCTTTCTTTTGCTGGGATTGGCTTGCACTGCGTTTCAGGCACAAAGCCAGGATGCTCCTTATTCTTTTACCCGGGGTGTAACGCCTTATGTTCCTCTGGAAAAAGGCATCTCGGTCACCAACGGGATGACCTGGGACGACCCCGATGTGGTCATTCCGATAGGGTTCGATTTTCCACTGTTTGGAACAGTGATCACAGAACTGGATTTTAATGCCGGTCTTGGTGCTACGCTTGCCCCCCCGCCAGGGTCAGGCAGCAGCGCCCTGATTTTTGCCTACAATTCGGACCTGATCGACCGGGGGTTTCTGGTGGATACTTCCAAATCGGAAATTGTTTATCTGGTAGAAGGCACCCCTGGAAGCCGTATTCTGAAAATTGAGTGGCAAAATGCCGGATTTTACAACGAACTGGAGGAAAATGGAACCAGCAATGATTTTGTGAATCTTCAGCTTTGGCTGTACGAAACCTCCGGCATCATAGAAATACACTTCGGGCCAACTGCAATAGTAAACAATGCCCTGGTTCACGACTTTACCAGTGGCCCCCTGATTGGGCTCATTGATGAATACGACGAAGGGTCAATGATATTTGGAACGCTGTATTATCTTTTCGGCGATCCGGCATCACCTACAGTGGAAACCATCGAGACGGAGGATGAAGCAACGAGCCTATTCGGCAATGTCCTGCAGGGAAATCCCTCGGATGGCCAGTGGTACCGTTTTGATCCGCTTCTTGTATCGGCTTCCGGCGAGGCAGCAGCATTGGCAGGTCATATCCGGCTGTTTCCGCAACCTGCCAGGGGATTGCTGAATATAGAATACTTAGAAATGGAGGGTAATGCCAATTGGCAGTTTGAGGTTCTTGACCCCCGGGGACAGGCAGTTGTTCCGGTGCAAACAGCCAGAGGCCCACGGACTACATTGGATATCGCCCAATTGCCTGCCGGGGTTTACTTCCTGAAAGTCCGCAGCGAAAAACATCAAATGACCCTCCGGAAGATCGTGAAAGTAGATTAAATTCCCTTTATCCTTTCCCAAAGCCGCCGGAATGCTTCGCCTGCATCCGGCGGTGAATCCCGGTTTTGCGAGGCACTCAGGGTTCCATTTTCGTCTTTCAGCAAAAAGCGAAATACAAAATCCCGGTCTGTTTTGAAGGTTTCTCCCAGGGCCCCAAAACGCAGGTCGTTGAACTGGAGGGTGCCGTCGGCACGGGGCAATACGCTGTAATAGCCATTTGAAAACCACTTGAGGATGCCGGCAACGCGATCATTTTCGTAAGGTTGGAGCAATTCGTGCCTTTTCGGAATAACCGAAAAATCAAGGACCTGCGGCTTGCGGTCGAGAATGGAGTACAGGCCGTGGTAATAAGCCGTATCCCCTTCTGCAAGGCCCTGCCACAGGATATTGTTGAAAATGGATGGTGAAATGGCCAGTCTGTGGTAAGCGATGCCTTCGCGTTGAAGCGATTGTTCAAAAATTTCGTTGACGCGGTATTTGTTGTAAAACGTAAAAATCATGTAGGCACTGCTCAGGCCAATGCCAAGGTAATTGAGGCGCTGCCGCCATTTATGGTTGCGCTGCCGCCGCGAAGCCAACAACAGGCAAATCAGAAAAGGAATGGTGTAAAGCGGATCAACCACTGAGATGTTGTCAATGGCGGCGCGGTAGTTGTGAAACGGCTGAAAAAGCTGGGTGCCATAAGTGGTGCAGGTATCCAGCAGGGGGTGTGTGACGATGGACCAGAAAAACAGCCATCCCCAGGCTTTCCACGAAACGGGTTCTCCTTCCACGGGGCGGTTGCGCAGGCGGCGAAGCAGGAAAACAACCACAGGAAAAATCATGATCACCGTACTCACCGAAAAGCCTATGGCGCCTGCATCTGCTGCCGAAAATGGCATTGGGAGACTTCCACACCCGATGAGCAAAAACAACGCCAACCATACCAGGCCCGCTGATTTCCACCACACCACAGGGGGCCTGGTCTCCATCCGGCTGACAAGCCAACCCATCAAAACCGGGGTGACCGTGGCAAAAAAGAGCGAGTGGGTAATGGCCCGGTGAAAAGCCAGCGCGCTGATTTCGTCCGTAACTAAATTGGCGAATACATCCATGTCGGGGATGGTGCCACCGATAGCGCCCCACACCATAGCGCGGTTGCCGACTTTTTTGCCAAGAACGACTTCGCCGACTGCGGCGCCTAAGGTGAGCTGCGTTAAAGAATCCATTTGCTGGTTTGAAAAATTTAAGACAACAATAAAACAATCAGTACAATGAGGAGCACAATAAAGGTAATGGTAATGTAGAAGCTATTGTTGTTGCGGTATTTGTTGTACAGGAAATCCATGGCCTCCCTCCATTCTACTTTCCGTGCGATAGGCTCGATAACCAGCACGAAATAGCGGCGCTCAAATTTGCGGGGATTTCCGTAGCGGCGCAGGATAAAAAACTCCCGGTCTAAAAATGCCAGCTCGAAGACCTGCCCTGTACCTTCGTCTATCTCAGAATCCTCAACGGCAACACGGGGCCCGACAAAAAGCTTGTTGACCATAAAGCGCCAGCGGCCCAGAGTTAGTTCACCATCAGTAGATTTCAGGTACTCGCCCTCTTCGTTAAAAATGTGCAGGACCAGTTCGTGGAAAGTTTCATCATCCCGAAGCTCAATCCAGTGGCGTCCCAGATAGTTGCCCAGTTCGCGAAGGTCTTCGCTCCAGGGGCGGATGAGCGGAATGATCCG
Organism: Saprospiraceae bacterium; assembly: GCA_013361075.1. GTDB lineage: Bacteria > Bacteroidota > Bacteroidia > Chitinophagales > Saprospiraceae > JABWAJ01. The sequence goes on from JABWAJ010000035.1 coordinate 5,698, forward strand.
GTCAAGCGCCTCATCCAGCGAATTGGCGATGGGTGGCTCGGTATTGAGCGATTTAGTGATGCGATCTAATAATTTGGTTTCCACAAATCATGCTGTTTGAAGGATAAAAGTAGCCAGTTTTGCTAACTTTTTTTTGCTTTAAACTTTATCTATTTGTGACGATCTTATCAAAAAGATGTCAAAAAGTTTGATTTTTTGACATAATTATTGTAGATTATCCGAAATTACTAAAAAAGGAGGTAATATGACTATCTTCAAATCCATCAACACGCTCGTCCTCCTGCTGTTTACAACAACTTTCAGCTTCTCACAAGGAGTTGAAAAAGTGTTGGTTAAGTCTTTTAACTTGCAAGGCAGCCAGGCGGTCTTACTCGAATTGGATGCACCTACTGAAGTGAAAACGTGGAAGAATGATTTACTGCGCGTACAGATGACCATTACACTGAGTAACGGTTCAGAATCCATGCTCAAGTCCCTGATAGAAGTAGGACGGTACAATCTGAAATCAGAAGTGATCGATGGCAAATTTAAAGTTTTTGCACCTGCTCTGGCAAAAGAGGTAAAAATCGGGGGTAAAACGCTGGATGAACACGTTTCCATTGTGGTTTTCGGACCGGAAGGTGTTCAGGTTAAGTTGGCAGGAGCGGCGGCTGCACAGGCTGCACCAACTGCATCTTCCATGTAATTAATTTGTACTATCTTTAAAGTAACCATAAGAAGCGTTATTCCGGGTTGTCGGAGTAACGCTTCTGCATTTGCAGAAAGCCTCATAAACAGCACGGGCTTTGGAATTGCTCCCAAAGCCCGCTCACTGCTAGTGTTTCTTTGATCCTTCTTCTCAAACCTTCGTATTCTGGATCTTATTGAGTACCAATGCTGCCTTCATCACGAAGTCTTCATGGTAGTCGTGGTATTCGTTGTACACCATCATCAGGCGTGCGGCGTCAAAAGCGGCCGACTTCGGCATCAGCTGACGGGCTGCAATGGGGTGAAGCCAGTACTCGAGGTTATTCGAGCGCAGGTACGAATTGTCCATGTCAAAATTGATGACCACCGACAATTTGTTCAGTGAAAAGAGGTAGTCTGTTTCTTTGTTCAGTTCGCGCTGTAAATCAATGACGTTGTGGCGGCCGAAGTTGACGCCGGTACGCTCACACAAAAATACGTCCCGTCGGCCGTCGAACGTAACAACATCGCGGAAACGGTATTTTTTCATGTTTTTGAGCAAAAAGTTTTTGATAGGCATTTTTGTTGGATGCAATTGCCGGAATGCCATTTTCAAATCTTCCTCTTCCATTCGGAATTCCTCTTCATACGGTCTTTTGCGGCGTGTCTTCAGGTTGATGACTTCTTTTCCGCGGCCTACTGTATGTCCCAGTTCATTCACTTTGGAAAATACGCTGACGATATCTACATTGGCTCCATTTGACCAGGTTTCGACAAAAATCTTCTTGGTTTCTTTTTCAAAAACAAGGAGTGCAATGTCGCTGATCGCGTAAAAATTAGGGTAGCCACCATAAATGTTGCCATACTTCAGTTCCAGAAAGGCGACGCATTCGCCAATATTCATGGGAGGAGGAGGACTGCTTCGTTGTTGTTGGTGTTGTGGCCTGTAAGGTCTGTGTTCTCTTTCCACGGCTGTACTTTATTTATTCAATGTTTAGAGATGATTGTGACCGGTCTTTTCAGTTTCAACCCGCAAGTTATGTAGAAAATCCAAGACAAAAGAAATAAAGGTTTAACAAAAATCTACGTGATAAAGATTGAAACGTTGCAAAGTACAGTGCATTTTAGTTGTGTCAATTTTCTAACATAACGTAGGGGAGTGCACCATTCTCCGCGTTTGCTCAAAAATCCTGAACAGGCGCATTAAAGGCTTAATGGTCCGCAAAACTGGCCATTGGCATAAATCAATTCGCCGTCGGCAAATATCTCTCCGCCCTGTTTCATGTCTGCGATCATATCCCAATGCACGGTTGATTCATTTTTTCCCCCCGCCTGAGGATACGACTGCCCGATGGCCATGTGGACGGTGCCGCCGATTTTTTCATCAAACAGGATGTTTCTCGAAAAACGGTTAATGCTGTAGTTGGTACCAATAGCGGCTTCGCCAAAACGCCTGGTCCCCTCTATCTGAAAGACCTGATCGAGCAACTTTTGACCGCGTCTGGCTTCCCAACGCTCGATGTAACCATTTTTTACCCACAGGGTGACCCCTTCAACTTCATGCCCCATGTAAAGGGCCGGGTAGGTGAAGTGGACCATGCCATTGACGCTGTCTTCCACAGGTGAGGTGTAAACTTCGCCGGAAGGCATATTGGTTTTGCCATCCGAATTGATCCAGGTACGCCCTTTGGTGGAAAACGTAATGTCGGTACCGTCCCCTTTGTAGTGGATATTTTCTCTGCTGTTGAGCAAATCCACAATTCCTTGCTGGGATTTGCGGACGTTCAGCCAGCTTTCCGTAGGATTTTCATCGTATAACTTACAAGCGCCATAAACAAAGTGTTCGTATTCTTCGAGCGACATCCCTGCTTCCTGGGCACTGGCAATGGTGGGGAACTGGCAAAAATTCCGCTTCAGCGCCCGGGTAGCTGCACGCCCGAAATATGCTTGCTGTGCAGGTTTGCCGGCTTCCTGAACGATCTTTGATTTTGCAGGATCGTTGCCCTGATCCTCGCGAAGGTTAAACGGAGCCTTAATGAACAGGTAGGCATCGAAGGATTCCATTGCCGTGGCATAAAGAGTGGGCACATAGCGCAATTGCTCTTCGCCGGCTTCCTGGAGAAAAATGCGGTTGCGTTCCCGGAATTCCAGGTCTACTTCTACAACTGCTCCGGCCCGCAGCCCCAGTCGAAATACTTCGCGAACCAGTGGTTCGGCCAGAGTTGTGCTGCGGACATACAGTTTGTCACCGGGCTTGATTTCAAGGCAGTAATTGACCAGCAGGTCAGCATATTTCGTCAGGATGTGTTCCATGTGATGATTGGGCGTTTAAACCCATTGTTTTGCCTGATAAGGATAACGAACAATGTATTGCTTGCGCACCATGCGTTCTATAACATCGCGCAGGCTGTCTATGTTTTCCTTGCTTTTCGCTGATACAAAAATATTATCGTGACCAAAAAGGTGTTTCAGACTCCCGCGCAGGCCTTCTTCAATTTCCGTTTTTGCTTCATCGTCCATGAAAGGATCGTAATTGCGGGCACGATACAGATCTATTTTATTGAAAACGAACAGTGTAGGCTTGTCGGATGCTTCCAGTTCCTTTAGGGTTTGGTTCACCGTTCGGATTTGATCTTCATGCTGCGGATGGTCGATGTCAACTACATGGAGTAAAATATCGCTTTCGCGCACTTCATCGAGTGTTGATTTAAAACTTTCGATCAGGTGGTGAGGCAGCTTGCGAATGAAACCAACGGTATCTGAAAGCAGGAAAGGCATGCTGTCAAAAACAACTTTTCGCACGGTGGTATCGAGGGTTGCAAAAAGTTTGTCTTCAGCAAAAACGTCCGATTTGCTCAGCAGGTTCATCAACGTTGACTTGCCTACGTTGGTGTACCCAACCAATGCCACGCGAATGAATTCCCCTCTGTTTTTGCGTTGCGTGGCGTTTTGCTGGTCTATTTTTTCGAGTTTCTTTTTCAGCAACGCAATTTTCTCGCGCACGATCCGGCGGTCGGTTTCAATTTCTTTTTCACCAGGGCCCCGCATCCCGATACCACCCCGTTGCCGTTCAAGGTGCGTCCAAAGCCCCCTCAAGCGTGGCAGCAGGTATTGCATCTGGGCCAGTTCCACCTGGGTTTTGGCCTGGGCCGTTTGTGCGCGACTGGCAAAAATGTCCAGTATCAGGGTACTCCGGTCAATGATTTTTACTTTGAGGGCCTCTTCCAGTGCGTTGGTTTGTTTGCCCGTAAGGTCGTCGTCAAAAATGACCATATTGATGTTTTCATTGCGCTCAATATAAGCAGCAATTTCTTCTACTTTCCCTTTGCCAATGAAGGTGCGCGCATCCGGATGGATGACTTTTTGGAGAAAACGCCGGCTGCTTTGTGCGCCGGCAGTCAATGCCAGAAATTCAAGCTCATCCAGGTATTCGTGGGCCTGAGCTTCGGTTTGCTGCTGGTGAATGATGCCGACCAAAACCGCGTATTCCGGTTCCTTCCGGATGCCTTTTTTTTGTTCGTCGCCTATATTCCAGTCGTTTGCCATATTTTCTTTCTTTGTTTTATCCCGGTTAGGGGGATTATGGATTCATTTGGTTAAACCGTGCTGAGCAACCGGCGGAAATACCCTACCGGATCCACGACGCGGGGTTCAATCGTTTTTTTTCCTGCCACACTTCAAAATGCAACTCTGGTACTTCGCTGCTTAAACTGCCGATGGTTTGGCCGGCACTGACATTGTCACCTTTGCTCACCGACACCTCCTGGAGGTTGGAATAAACGGTGTAATAGCGCTCATGTTGCACTACTACCGTATTTTTATAGCCAGGGATGAACTGGATGCCTACTACTTTGCCTTCAAAAACAACAGATACTGCTGCTCTTGACCCGGCCCGGATGTCTATGCCATTGTTGGTAATCTGTACATTTTTAAGGGTAGGGTGGGGTTGTTGCCCGAATTTCCGGACGATGCTGCCTCCTGAAACCGGCCAGGGCAATTTTCCTTTGCTTTTTGAAAACGGAGAAATGATGTCTTCCTGGGTTTCTTCTGCTGCGTTTTTGGCACTGAATGATTTCAATGTTTCGGGGTTGCGGGCAGCTTGTTTCTTTTTGGTTACTTCTTCCCGGATGACCCATTCTATAGCATCATTCAGTTTTTGATGCGATTTCTGTTGTTTTTCCAATTGGGCTGCCAATTTGCTTTCGTCTTTCTTCAACACCTGAATGGTTCGGTCTTTGTCTGCCATTTCCTGGTCCAACAACTCCTCTTGCTGCTGTTGGGTTCCCAGCAGGCGTTGTTTTTCTTTAATGCGTTGTTCCAGCTGTGCAGTTCGTTCATTAAGGGCTACGCGCGTTTCTTCAATAAGGGTAGCCTGGCGCCGGCGATAGCGTTCGTATTGGCGCAGGTATTGCCACCGCTGGAAAGCATCATTGAGGCTTGTTGAAGAGAAAAGGAACAACAAATTGCTTTGGTTTTGCCGCATGCGGTGTGCCCGGCGCAACAGGGCTGCATAGTCCTTCCGGAGTCGTTCAATATCTCCGGAAAGAGCAGCCGTAACTTCCTGCGCGCGCTGGATGCCCGCTTCTGCGTGTTCGATCTCATCCTGAAGGGTACGAATGACCTGATGGCGTTTTTTGATTTGTGATTGCAGGGCAAGGTATCGGTTGAGGTTGGCTGCTTTGGTTGCTTTTGTTTTATCAAGCAGGGTACTGGTTTTGTCAATTTCACGCAGCAAAGACTTCCGCTTGTCTTCCAATTCGCGGCGATTTTGGGAATGCACCGCGGGCAAGGCCAAAAACAAACACAAAAGCAGGAGCAGCAGGCGGCAGAGATGCCTACTCCATACGAGTATATCTTTCGGGTATCTCAAAGCGTATCTCAATTGGGTTGTTGATCTCAACCGATGAAAAACTGATCTCCGCGGTTACGTTACCCGTTTCGCGGCTGTTTAGTTCTAATTGACGAAGGTAAGAAAATTTTTGATTGTCTGGTAAATCAGCATGTTCCTTTAGTTCCAGCGCCATTTTGCGGCCTGTACGGTCATCCGTCAGGCTGGTTTTTTCGAGGAGCAGCAACTGGCGGTTCATCCAAAAGTGATTCTCCTTCATTTCGTCTTTGCCCCAAAGGTGATAAGCACCTTCTGCGGTTTCCATTTGCAGGTTTTTTCGGGTAAAAAATACCGGATTGCCCAGCACCAGTGCCTGAAGCATCTGGAGGTTGGCAGGAATGTTGAAAGAGGATTCCAGATAGTTCAGGTCTTTGATCGCGTACTGATTGTTCAGCCGGTCCAGAATGTAAACCGAGTCCCGGGTCACCTGCATCCGCGCAACTTCAAATCCCAGTTTTTTAATGGCAATCCACAAAATGCTGTCTTTGCGCATTTTGATAATGGCATTGGCCGTAACCGACTGGTAGCCGTCGTTGTATGAAATTTTGGCTTTTGCATCAAGCCATTCGGCATACAACTGATGACGGACGAGCTGATCCATGACTCCTTCCGGGGTATTGTCCTTCAGGTTGGCACTGGTTTGCGCTTTTTTTAAACTACAGGCGCTCATTGACAACAACAACAGGAACATGCCCGCTAATGAAAACTGCTTACTGTTCATAAAGTCGGCGATCTGTGATTTTTTTATCCAATGTTTTTGAACGACTACCTTTTTCCTTTGCTTTTGTCCAGTACTGGAAAGCATTTTCCGGATCTTTCAGCAGGTAAAGTACATCGCCGTAGTGCTCAAGGATGAGGGGGTGGCGGTCACCGCCATTTGCCAAAGCTTTGCCAATCCAGGTTTTGGCACCCTGAAGGTCTTTGGAACGATAAAGCACCCAACCATAAGCATCCTGAATCCGGGCCTGTTCGGGGGCGAGGTCATTGGCCATAGCAGCCATTTGTTTGGCACGATCCAGATTTTCTCCGCGTTGGGCCAAGCAATAGGCATAAGCGCTCAGGGCTTCCGCTGATTTTGCATGCAAGGCCAGAGCTGCTTCAAATGCTTCATTGGAGGGGGCCGTTTTTCCGGCTTCTGCATACGTTTTTCCGAGTTGAATGCGGATATCCAACTGCAGCCGGCCATCTTTACCTGACATGAGTAATGCCTGTTCGAGCGAACTGATGGACTGTGGCAGCCGCCCCAGCTCGTATTCCGCTACACCGTGCATGTAAAAAATAAAGGCTTTGTTTGGAAAAATCTCCATGGCCTGTTCAGCGCTCGCGTGCATACCCGCATAATCAACCAGTTCGTGCTGGATGCGCAGCATTTGCTCCCACACCAGGTAAACTGTTTCATCCAACTCCAGCGTTTTTTTATAACTGGCCAAAGCCGCTTCAGTCTGCCCCGAGTAATACAACAGATCGGCATGTGCAGCAAACGCCTTTGCTTCGCCAGGATGAGTCGTTTCCAGGATTTGAGTGAGTTCGATAGCCGCCGCGGCCAGGTTTTTGTCTCCTGTATCGGCCACTTTATTGATATAAGGCAGTAATTTGGCGATTTTATAATCAATGGAAACGTCGGCTTGTCCAAACACAGGTTTCATCGCAGCTAATACCTGGGCATCTCCGCCGGTTTCACCCGATCCGGCTAATGCAATGCTGGCTTTGGGGTCGTTGATGTTGATTTTAAGGATGGTGCGGTAGACATTCTCCGCTGATTTGGCTTCTCCGATCTGTTCGTAATAAGCAGCAAGCAGATAGTAGTGTTCGATGTTGCGGGGAAAAGCCTGCACCAGGCGCTCCAATTCAATTGCGGCTTTTTTACTGTCGCCGATACCTACATACAACGAATGCTTGCGGCGGGCTATTTCTTCTGTAAGTCCTGTGCGCTTTTCCAGGTCATCGTATACTTTGATGGCTTTGGGAATTTCATTGGCCTTGATCAGGAAATAGGCCCACTTGTAGTAATATTCTTCGTCGTTGGGAGACTTGCTTACCAAATATTCATAAACACCTGCTGCTTCTTTGTTTCGGCCAACCTGCTGGTAAATATCAGCCAAAAACCGATGGTACCAATGGTTTTCCGGCGACAGTTCTACGGCTTTTTTGGCAAAGCGCACCGCCTCATCATCAGATCCTTTTACATCGTGAAGGCGCGCCAGTTCAAAATAAGCCACATCGTTGGAGGGGTCCTCCTTCAAAACTTGCTCGCAGAGTTGGATGGATTTGTCGTAGTTGCCAAGAAGGCGTTCCAGATTGGCTTCAATAACGAGTTTTTCCAGATTGACGACTTTCTCTTCAACCTGCTTGGTTTGTGCCTGGACTTTTTGCAAACTGCTTCCCGCAAAAAGGGTCGTTCCTGTAAAAAAGAGTAATTTTACCCAAGTGTTCATAGTAATATCCGGCATTATGGTGATTCTGTTATAGTAACGGCAAACGGTTTGTCAAATTGCTCGCACAAAGATAGTCTATTCCGCTCAGTTGGTCTTTATTTGGCTGGTTTCAAACGAACAAGCGCTAAAACAACCTTTCTTCAATCCGGGTTTTGATTCCGGCTCAAACGGAACATTATCTCTCTGTTTTCGTACACCTCTCCAAGCCTCAGCCATACGATGGTGAAAATGACTTGAAACAATTCAGAAAATATTTCAAAAAGGGACTCCCCTTTCTCCTGCTGACAACAGGCATTCTTCTGCTGTTGCCGTGGCATTTTTTTGAATCCGCCACCGACCGGCCAACCGACCACCGCGCTTTTCAGATGATGGCAAAATCCATCCTGTTGCTGGGGCTTGTTGCCCTGACTTTCCGGCTTCCGGTTTCTTTTTCCCGGGAGAAGGGCATCATTCGTGCGGCTATTGCCAATACATTGATGCTGGCTGGTTTGGCCGGAATTGCTTTGCAAATGCGCCAGGCGGTTTTAACACAACACCTTCCACTCGATTTTGATCATTTTTTTCAGCTCGAACGAGCAGGTAGCATCGCACTCGCTGCCTTGCTGATTTTGTCCATTGCCCTGTTTTTGTGCGCACACCGTTTAGTGTGGCCAATTATTCAATCCGGAATTCCACAGCGCCAGCGATTGTGGGGCATGCTGATTGCACTTGGGATTTTTGGACCCTGTGCGCTGTTGCTGCCCGCCCCACTAACACCCCTGCAAATGCTGTTGTCGGGCATTATTTTTGTCGCATTGTTCGACCTCTACATTGAGCGGCACACCTCCAGCCTGACCTGGCTCCTGTTTTGGGCTGTTGCCTTTTCGCTTTGGCTGGCGCTTTTATTGTTTCAGTTTAACCTGCATGAAGACCGGTTTGCCAGGCTTCATCTTGCCCGCGAACTGGCTGCGGGTTTTGAGGTAAATCCTGAACAACTAAATCCATACGACTACTTAATCCTTGAACAAAAGGGCAGGGTTCGCAGCTCCAAAGGCAAACCACCGGAAGGGATGCCACCGGAAGCACAGGCGTTTGCCGAAGGGCAGTGGCGTGAGTATTTTTCGGCAGCGCGCGCAGATCTGGTCTTCCGGGGTGCCAATGGGGTAACAGTGGTCATCGGCAAAGCGACGGGCGGGTACCGAAAGCCTATGGCCCTTTTTTCAAGCATGTTTTCTGTGTTGTTTCTGCTGGTACTGGTACTGGCCGGGTTCAACCACCTCACCGGAATTATCAGTCCTGTATTTGAATTGCCGCTTTGCGGACGCCCTTCGCTTCGCAACCGCATCCAACTTTCTACCATCGCTTCCATTCTGGGGTCTTTTCTGGCTTTTGGATTGCTGGCAACAGCCTACTTCCGACGCACTTCTTCGCCCGAATTGCAGGAGGAAGTGCAGGTTTTTATTAGTTCACTGCTGAATTTATATGTATTCCTGTTACTGGTGGCCACTGCGATTGCCATTCTGGTGGCCAATTCGATTACAAAACCCTTAGCGGAAATTGGTCAAAAATTATCCAATATTAAATTGGGCAAAAACGAACGAATCGTTTGGCAGGGCCAAAATGAACTGGGGGAACTGATCAGCGAATACAACCGCATGATTGAAAAGCTGGAGGACAGCACCGAACGCCTCAAACAATCCGAAAGGGAAGACGCCTGGCGAGAGATGGCCCGGCAGGTGGCTCACGAAATTAAAAACCCCCTTACTCCCATGAAGTTAAGTGTTCAGCATTTACTTCGGGCTTATCAGGCGCAACCGGAAAACTCGGCCGCACTCATACAACGGGTTGGCCAAACGCTGGTTGAGCAGATAGACGTGCTTTCAGGTATCGCTTCCGAATTTTCCAATTTTGCTAAAATGCCCGAACCCCAATGTGAACAGGTTAACCTGAACGAGCTGGCCACTTCAGTGTTTAGTCTGTTTGATGCGCAGGAAGGTACGATTATCCGATTTTTTTGCCAGCTGCCCGGGGAAAACGTTTTTGTTTTTGCCGATCGCAACCAACTGACCCGTGTCCTCACCAACCTGATGAAAAATGCGCTCCAATCCATCCCCGAAGACCGGGAAGGGCAGGTAATGCTGACATTGAGTACTTCGGAAAACCATGCCCGGATTTGTGTCTGCGATAATGGCACAGGCATTCCGGAGACCATACAGGAACGGGTATTTTCGCCTTACTTTACCACCAAATCGTCAGGCACAGGCCTTGGACTGGCCATGTGTAAAAGTATGGTGGAAGCCATGCACGGAAAAATCTGGTTTGAAACCGAAGCAGGGGAGGGGACCCGGTTTTTTGTTGAACTGAATAAAACCTGAGATCCGTTTCTACCCTATTCCATTCCTAATTTTCCCGACGTATTCTGAAATGTGTTTTCGCCGCACTTCAGAAAATTGACATAGCCTTCCACACCCTCCTGATAGCCACGCGGAGCAGCCAGCACACGTTCGTCAGGCGACATCATGACGTACAGCGGTTGAGAGTTTTGTTCGAAATTCACAATCTGAAAATCGGCCCACTTGTTGCCAACGTTCCGGATTTTGGTATTTTGCAATTTCGAAATCAGGGTTTCGGGCAACGGCTTGCGATCGTCTACGTACAAAGAAATCAGCACAAAATCTTTTGCCAATTTATTCCAGACATCCGTTTCGACCCAGATGTGCTCTTCCGTTTTGCGGCAATTTACGCAGCCATAGCCGGTGAAATCGAGCAGCACGGGCCGGTTGACTTCCTTGGCATAGGCCATGCCTTCGTAATAATCCTTGAAGCAGTCTAAATTATTGGCGCATTTGGAAAAGGAAGGGTAGCGCGCCTTAATGGCCGGATCTACATCCGATTGTTTCAACAGGAGGTTGTAGTGAGCCGGTGGGGCCAAACCACTCATCAAACTCAGGGAAGCATAAGATTCCGTTTTGTTGTCCACCATAAAGCCCGAAGCCAGATAGACGGTCAGGACTAAGGACAGGCCGGCCAATGTGCCGCGCACCGGCGACAGTTTTTTCATCGGGCTATCGTGCGGAAAGCGGATGAGGCCAAACAAGTAGGCTGTCATGGCTCCAAAAATCAACACCCAAAGCCCCATGAATACCTCGTAAGGCAGGATGTTCCAGTGCATCGTCATGTCGGCAACCGACAGAAATTTGAGCGCCAGTGCCAATTCGAGGAAACCAAGGACTACTTTCACCGAGTTCATCCAGCTGCCAGAGCGGGGCAGCGACTGCAACCAGGCCGGGAAAGCGGCAAACAGCGCAAACGGGATGGCCAAAGCCGTCGAAAATCCAAGCATCACGGTGAATGGGCCCATCGTGCTGGTGGCCGACTGTACGATGGCCGAACCAATGATGGGGCCGGTACAGGAAAACGAAACCAAAGCCAGCGTAAACGCCATGAAAAAGGTACCCAAAAAGCCCCCTTTTTCTGCCATCGCATCGCTTTTGGTAGACCAGGAACTGGGCAGCGTGATTTCGTAGTATCCGAAAAAGGAAAAGGCAAAAGCCAGAAAAATCAGGAAAAACAGGGTGTTGGCAATCCAGTTGGTCGACAGTTCGTTGAGCGCCGTAGCCCCAAAAACAGCCGTGATGAGCAGGCCAATGGCAACGTAAATGGTAATGATGGAAAGGCCGTAAAGTAAGGCGTTGCGCAGGCCGCTTTTGCGGTCTTTGCTGCTTTTGGTGAAAAAACTAACCGTCAGCGGAATCATCGGAAAAACACAGGGAGTCAGCAGGGCCAACAACCCGCCAATGAAGCCGAGCAGGAAGGTCCAGACCAGATTTTGTCCGCGGGCAACTGCTTCTTCGCCACAATTGCCTACAGGCGTTTTGTAAGTTTCGCGAATGGTGGGAACCGTTTGATCAATTACTTTCCCGTTGCCGGAGTCTACAATAAGCGGACCGGCGGCAGCACCGGTTCCGGTGGAAAGGTTGAAACTAAAATCTATTGTTTCAGGCGCTAAGCACCGTACATCGTTGCAGGCCATGAATTCCAGATTGCCGACAATTGGCCTGGAAGGATCGGAAACTTTTACACGCTGAATAAAAATAGCCGGGCTTTCGATGAACTTGCTCACCTGGGTTTTAAAAAACGGGTCAATTCCCGATTTCTTTTTGCCCTCTTCTTTTGCCGGACCAACGAGCGTGTAGCCTCCGGATTTTTCAAACAAAAAAGACGTTGGCACCGGGCCGTTGGGTTCCACATCCTGCGCATAGATCGTCCAGCCTTTGTCTATGTCGGCAATCAGATGCAGGTCATATTCGGTATCGTTGATTTTTTTGGACTCAAAACGCCATTTTACCGGGTGTTCTATGCCGGAAGGGGCATCAGGGGCATTGGCCATTTCCGTTTTTACTTCACCAAAAGGTGATTTTTCTTCTGTTTTAGGCTGTGCATCACCCGTTTTTTTTGCAGGCGGGTGATGTAATCGGCCTGCAGCAAGGGCAGGTGAATCGGTGAAATGACCACCTGGTTGGGCCGCATCAGGTCGATTTCATCGAGTGTGGGCGGCGCGACTTTGAGCAAAACATCGGCCTTGAACACTTCCTCCTGGCTCTGCACGATTTTAGCGCCGGCTTCGGAATAATCGTTGTCGCTGAACCGCGCTTTTTGCCCGGCGCCGGCTTCCACCATCACCGAATGACCGTGGGCCGTCAGGGTGGCCACAGAATGAGGAACCAGCGCCACCCGGTTTTCCTGAAGGGTAGTCTCCTTCGGAATTCCAATAAACAACTGCTGCTGTTTGGGCGGAATTTCCAACGTTTCCGTTTTGGTGGCCAACTGGCCCAGCGTAGTGGAAAAGGTTTCCATGGTTGGATATTAGATATTGAGATATTGGGATATTGGG